>DATGMV010000031.1:0-3262 GCA_035307185.1 Fermentimonas sp.
ATAATTAGAGGATTTTGTCTACAAATTAAAGAATACGTTTTATATAATGATTTTCATTGCACGAAAAAGACTCTAGGTAAATGATTCTAATCATTCACTAGAGTCGGTTTTGTTGGATTGAAAAAAATAAGTTTTATTTGTTTACGTTTCATAATATAAAGTTTATTAAATCCAATTGTACTATAGTGAAAGAGAACACAAATTTTAATACAATGCGTACACCTCTAGAATTTTAAAGATTTTGCGTACACCTAGTACTTTTATTGATGTTCTGCGTACACCTAAATGGTTTGCGTACACTTGAGAAAATCTTTGCGTACACTAAAAAGGCTTGCGTACACCTAATTTTGCTATGGCGATTAATGATCACAACATATATGAGTATGTTCTTCTAAATAGTTTATTATATCATCTAATTCATAGTATTCTCTATTTACTAAGTTATCTATTGGCTGATCACAATAGATACAATATGCTTGCTCACCTGGTGGAGCAAAACCTATGCAAGGAACAATTATAGTTCCACAAATACATGATGCAATATGTCTAAACATACCAAATGATGATTCGAATGGTATATAAGGACCACTAGCTGTATGCCCAACTTTACTTGTAATGGTTCTACATTTATTACATAAATAACCATGAAGTGCATCATTTATCTTTACTACTGTGCTCCCGCTCTTATGAGTACAAAGGCTTCCATTTAAATAAACTGGATTTCCAGATGAGTTCCAATTAGCATCAAAGGTACTTGGAACACTAGTTCTTCCTGTTATATATATTGGCAAATTATTCGTTTTATAAAATGCATCTTTACTAATATTAGTTACACTAGAAGGAATATACATTTCATTTAAGTTAATACATCCTTCAAAAGCGTAAGCCCCTATGCTTGTGAGATTATTTGGTAAAGAAATGTTTGTTAAACCAGTACAATTTTTAAATGCACTTGATCCTATACTTGTGACACTGTTTGGTATTGAAATTTTGGATATTCCGCTTTGACCACTGAATGCCGAAGCTACTATGGTTGATACGCTCCTGTTGTTAAGAGTTTCGGGTATCGTTACCGAGCCCGATAATTGCCTACCGAATGTACCTCTTATTTCAATTGTGGTATCCGATAAAACCCTTGTGTCAAATGTTGTAATTGCTTTTACAGCCTCGTAAGCATCAAGTCGTCTTACAGTAATAGTTGTTGAACCCAAATTCAAAAAGCCACTCGGATGCTTTATATCAATCCAACTACCGCTATTTATAATATTTGAAGTTAATTGCTGGAATGTCAAATTAGGATTAACAGCCAGCATTAACGCAGCCACCCCCGCTACATAAGGTGTAGCCATTGAAGTTCCGCTCTCTGTTCTGTATCCGGGTTTACCTGAATCACTTCCGCTTAACGCAGTGGGCCATGTGCTTAAAATGCCACCTCCGGGTGCCCAAATATCAACTTTACTCCAACATGAAAAGCTACTGCGAGCATTATCACTGTCTATTGAACCCACAGATACAATTTTTGGATTATTTAGTCTAGCAGGATACCCAACACTGGAGCTTCCGCTGTTTCCAGCCGCTGCGATAATAACCCCGTCAAAAAGTGCGATGGCATCATTTATTGCTGTTGTTTCATTTATCGATAAACTCATGCTTAGTATTCTAATGTCGTTATTTGTAGCATGAGTAATAGCAGCGGCAACGGCCGCTGCAGTTGGTCTGCCATCACCAACTTTAAGAGAGACTAATTCAACATCCCAGTTCGTTCCAACAACACCTCTGCTGTTATTGCCGATTGCTCCGATAATTCCTGCCGTATGCGTTCCATATCCGTTTGTTCCCGTCCATGGATTGCCTCCGCCCGAATGGTCACGACTTAGACCCTCGTTAATTCTGCCTGCTAAATCAAGATGGTTCCTATCGATTCCAGAATCAACCAAACCAACGCGAACTGTATTCGCTCCTGTAGACAATTACCATGCCTCTGGTAATCGCCTATTGTTTATTGCCCATTGGTTTTATAAGTATCATTGGGAGCAACCAAGAACTCTCCAATATAATTTGGCTCTGCTGCACGCACATCATCTCTTTTCCCAAGTACACTTATTGCCTCTAAAACTGACTCTTTACTTGGTTCAGCTAACTTCAACTGAAAAATACGCTTAAAACTATCAATATTGATCCTACGTCCATTCCCGTTATTGCCTTGACCATTGTTGCTGTTATTATCGTTACCATTGGTGTTGTTGTTTTGAGCCTGCTTTTCGACTCTATTTGTCAAGTCCTCCGTAATTTCAATAACACTTACAAGGTAACCTCTGGAAAATCAGGAGTCTTGTATCGCTTAAAATTAAGCGATGCTTTTTGCGATAAAGTAACGAGAATAGTATCATCGGTAAAATTGTCATCAATAGACATCTTACTTTGCTGAATGCTGTCGTCTTGTTCGCTACTATCTTGCAAAATTCCATCTTGATTTTGGGCAAATACAGTCGTCGCTGCAAACTGCCACATCATTGTCACCACAAGAACAACTATCGCTCTTTTAAGAAATAGTCCTATGTATGTACCTTTCTTGCGGAAAAATCTCTTGTTTATCATAGTCAGATCTCCTATATATTTTATTTGCTATTTATTTATCTTTTTCGCTAGTACATCTAAGTTGCTTTTTGTCAATAATCCTCTGTCGTATGCGTCTGCCAATTCAAAAAACTGACCGTTTTTCCAAACTAAAGCTGTGTTTGAATTGCTGAAGGTGAAGTCGACTCCTCCCACTTGAATGGTGGTGACAACCTCGAATGCACCTCGTTCAATTCTTACGACCAAGGCACCATTATAAGCTCCGTAATTGTTTAGAATTTTTACATCGTCAAGGGTCATTTCGGTATCGCCTTGCGACTGCATGTAAGCCAAATAGTCCTCTTTTAACTGCTTTTCCTGTGAACTTTCGCACCCTGCAAATAGTCCTATACACATAATCAATGCCACCCCCAACGCTAATAATTTTGTCGCCTTATACAAACCTGTATTCTCCTTTTTGAATGATTTTTTGTCCTAGTTGCCATAATAAAAACCTACTCAATTTATGGGTAGTGTCAAAATGAAAATAAGTTAAATCATTTTCAAATAATACACTACTATTATTTTTAACTACTTTATTATTAACTTTTCAATTAATTTTATATAAAAAAGTAGATTACCAGTGCTATAAATATACTAACCCTACATTTATAATTCGAATAAGCAAGTGATTATATTTGTAGAA
>DATGMV010000032.1:0-13710 GCA_035307185.1 Fermentimonas sp.
GCAGATATACCACCTCCGGGGTTATATCGCAGGTCTAATACTAAGTCGGTAATACCTGCACTTTTAAATTTAGAGAAAACATTATGAAGACTTTGGTTGTAACTCTCTGTGAAATTTGTATAAAACAGATAGCCAACTTTACGACCATTATATCCATCTCCTTGATAAATATTATGATACAAAACAGGGTCTTTAGCAATATTTGCAGGAGTTATCTCTACCTGACGAGGATTCTCAAAATTTTGATCTAAAACTGTAAATGTAGTTTTAGAGGTTGAGCCGTACATTATAGTATAGTTCTCACTATTAATTTCAGCTCCGTTGAAATGAGTTATAATATCACCTCTTTTTATACCAGCTTTATCTGCAGGTGTTTCCGGAAATACATACCTAACAAATCCAACAATACGGTTACTTCCGGATTGATAATAAAGTGCCAATGGTTGAAATCCAAATGCGTTTGCCGATTCACCCTCAAATTCTGATAATAAACTGTTTGCATCATCAGTAATCCACGACCAACCATAATCATTGTCTGTACTATTTAAAAGGCTATAGAAATATTTTTCAGGGTCACTATCATTTACAGTAGGTTTCTTGTTGATTATTTCATTAGACCATAAATAGTATAACGACATGCCGTCATATACAAATTGAGATACTGTGTTTATACCGTTTTTATCTTCGTTTACGGGCACTTCTCCAATAGTTGCTTTGCCCGACTGATTTGCATCAGTTACGTAGATTGTTGTTCCATCATCAAGAGTAGCGCTTGCAGATGATGGTGTGGTGCTCTCATCTATTATGGCATTCACATCCTCGGTTTCCCCGTTGCTATATGTTACAGTGAATGTTTTATAAGTTGCGTGATAAGTAGCAGATGAAATTTTACCTTTATCGTTTACTACCGGATCGCTATCCTTGCAAGATGTTGCAAGTGTGAGGATAAGCGTAATTGCGAATAATGAGTATAATATTTTTTTCATTTGAATTCAAAATTTGTCAAAGCTGTGGTTTATAAATATCTATTTTACAAAACTATGACTGCGAATGTATTAAATAATTTAATCGGTAGATGAAATTATTAATATTTTAACTCACCTTTACCTTGACGAATTATGATTGGATCATCTGAGGTGCAGTCTACAACAGTAGATGCCTCAATACCTCCAATTCCGCCATCAATTACTATGTCGGCGATATCGCTCCACTTTTCATGTATTAATTCAGGATTTGTTGTGTATTCTATTTCATCATCTTTATCCTTAATGGATGTACTTAATATTGGATTACCAAGTTGAGCAACAATTTCGCGAATAATAGTGTTATCGGGTACGCGAATGCCCACTGTCTTTTTCTTCTTATATATTTTTGGTAATGATGATGTTGTTGGTAGAATAAAAGTGAAAGGACCAGGCAGATTCCTTTTCATCAATTTAAATGTAGTATTATTTACCTTTGCATATTCGCTTATTATACTTAAGTCGTTGCAAATAATTGAAAGATTGCTCTTTTCGGGATTAATCCCTTTCAGATCGCAGATCTTTTCCACTGCACGCACATTTAATGCATCACACCCAATTGCGTAAAGAGTGTCGGTGGGATAAATCACCGTACCGCCATCATGGAGAATAGAAACTATTTTTTCTATCTCACGCGGGTTAGGGTTTTCGTTATACAATTTGATCAACATAACTCACAAATATATAAAAAAATAGCTTCTATCATAATAAAATGATTGAAGCTATTTTTAATGATTCTATAGATAAGTAATACTAATCAGTTAATTAGTCGCCTAAATTATCTTCATGTAAACCATTTGTATATTGCTTCATTGCATTCAAACTCATACCCATACTCGAGAACCCACCATCATTAAATAGGTTTTGCATAGTTACCTTGCGAGTAAGATCTGAAAACATTACAATACAATAGTCGGCAGCATCATCTGCATCTGCATTACCTATTGGAGCCATCTGTTCTGAGAAATGCAATAGGTCGGTCATCCCTTTCACTCCACTACCGGCAGTAGTCATTGTTGGCGATTGAGAAATGGTATTTACACGAACACCTTTATCTCTACCATAAATATAACCAAAGCTACGTGTAATAGACTCTAACAGTGCTTTAGCATCTGCCATATCGTTGTATCCGTAGAATACACGCTGAGCAGCCACATACGTTAATGCAAGTACTGAGCCACCTTGCTCAATTGCATCTAATTTACGTGCTACTTGCAACATTTTGTGAAATGATATCGCAGAGATGTCGAGAGTCTTATGAAGCATGTCATAATCCAGATCGTCGTATGTTCTTTTTTTACGAACATTTGGTGACATACCTATAGAGTGCAGTACAAAATCAATTTTACCTCCGAGAATCTCCATGGATTTTGTGAAAACCATTTCAAGATCTTCAACATTTGTAGCATCTGCAGGAAGAATCTCAGCATTTAATTTCTTGCCAAGTTTTTCTGTATCCCCCATACGAACAGCAACGGGCGTGTTTGATAGAGTGATTATAGCACCCTCTTCAACAGCTCTTTCTGCTACCTTCCATGCAATGGACTGGTCATTTAGTGCTCCAAAGATAATTCCTCTCTTACCTTTTAATAAATCGTGACTCATAATTTTCAATATTTTAAAAAACTGCGCAAATGTATAAAAAATGTGCAATATTTAAACACATAATATTGAAATATGTTCTCAACAATAGATTATTTTTCGTTTTCAACAGTAATTCCTTTCCAAATTAATGCAGCAATTGCAGCTCCAAGGAGTGGCGCAACAATAAACAACCATAGCTGCGAAATAGCGGCTCCACCTTCAAACAGAGCTGGTCCGATACTTCTTGCAGGGTTAACTGATGTTCCTGTAATTGGGATACAAACAATATGTACCAATACAAGAGCCAAGCCAATTGCTAAACCTGCAAATTTATTTAGTCCGTTTTTAGCTGTAACTCCAAGTACAACAAGTACGAAAATAAATGTGAACACCGTTTCTGCCACAAAAGCAACTCCAAGCTGTCCATCTGCAAAGCCGTTTGCACCTGTAAGAGTAGTTGTAGATCCCGAGTCTTTTGCTAAAAACCAAAGTATAGAAGAGCCTATGATTGCTCCTATTACCTGAAAAATCATATACATCGCTGCATCTTTACCGCTCATTCTACCCGAGAGTAAAACACCTAAGGTAATTGCAGGATTGATATGACAGCCTGAAATGCTACCTATGGCGTAAGCCATTGCAACAACAGAAAGTCCGAAAGCAAATGCTACACCCAGAGTTCCTACCGAAATAAATGGTTGTGCCGCTCCGGCAAATACTGCAGCCCCACATCCCATCAACACTAATACCATAGTACCAATTAGTTCTGCTAAATACTTTTTCATGATCTTTAATTGTTTAGTTCGACTTTATTAATGAAAGAAATTTGGTTTTGGTTATATGCAAAGGAAATATAATTTTCTAAAACAACATCAAAATAAAATACAAATGTGATTATAATCCACAGATTATTATCATTTTACAGAAATTTATTATTGTCTGTTTGAACATTTAGCTCATTAATTGTTTTAATAAGTAAATATCTAAATATTATTATGACAATCACTTATATATATCATAGCTGCTATCTTGTAGAGTTTGAGGAGTTTTCTATGCTTTTCGACTTTTACGAAGATGCACCCCGAATTTCCAATACAAACTGGGTTAAAGACTATCTTTTGAGTAAAGATGAAGATTTGTATGTCTTTTGCACTCATTCTCATGCCGATCATTTCAATCCGGAAATTCTTTCCTGGAGAGAAAAGAAATCAAATATCCGTTACATATTCTCAGATGAGTTACTGCAAAGTAAGAAGGTAGATGAAGATTATATTGTATTTCTAAAAAAAGGAGAAGTGTTTAAAGATCATAGAATTAAGACTAAAGCATATGGTTCAACAGATCTTGGCAGTTCTTTTCTGATAAGCCATAAAGGGATGCTCTTATTTCATGCAGGTGATCTCAATAATTGGCATTGGAAAGAAGAGGTTACAGCCGACGAGGCACTCACGTACGAAAATAATTTCTTGTGCGAACTGGAGTTGATTTCAGAAAATTCAGATAGCCTATACCTTGCAATGTTTCCAATAGATCCCCGCTTGGGTAAGGATTTTATGCTTGGGGCAAAACAGTTCGTTTCGCGTATAAATACGGAGTATTTTTTTCCAATGCATTTTGGCGATAACTATGATCTTGTAAATCAATTTGAAAGTATAGCCGCAAAATATGGTTGTAAATATATGGCGCTTAATAAAAGGGGACAATCATTTCAACTATGATAATTATTTATTTAACTGATTACAAATTTTAATATGGAAATAAAAGCAAGATTCGATCATTACAATATTAACGTATTTGATCTCAAAAAAAGTATTAAGTTTTACGAAGAGGCTTTGGGCCTAAAAGAGGTTAGAAGAAAAGAAGCATCCGACGGCTCATATATCCTTGTCTTTATGGGAGATGGTATAACAGGGTTTACTCTCGAGCTAACTTGGCTTAGAGACTGGGATAGAACGTACAATCTGGGCGATAACGAACAGCATCTTTGCGTGAGGGTAGAGGCTGATTATGACAAAGTTAGAGCTTTTCATAAAGATATGGGATGTGTGTGTTATGAAAACCATAAAATGGGTCTCTATTTTATTAATGACCCCGACGGATATTGGATAGAAGTGTTACCTTTGCATAGATAACGAGATAAAATATTAGTATGGACTATTTTAATTATAAGCGACGCCCAACAATAGATGTGCCGGTTGGTAATATTTATATGGGTGGTAGTTACCCTGTTGTTATTCAAACTATGACCAACACAAATACTCTCGATACTGAAGCAAGTGTTGCGCAGTGCGAAAGGATAATTGAGTCGGGTGCCGATCTTATAAGACTAACCACACAAGGTGTGCGTGAGGCAAATAATCTTCGAGAGATTCATCAGCAATTGCGAGACAAAGGGTTCACTACACCATTGTCTGCCGATATTCATTTTAACCCTCGTGCTGCACATGTTGCAGCCACAATTGCAGAGAAGGTGAGGATAAACCCTGGTAATTATGTAGATAAACAAAAAACATTTGCCGAAATAGAATATAACGACGAAGAATACGCCCTTGAGTTGGAGAAAATTCGCGAAAAGGTAGTCCCGTTTTTAGAAATTTGTAAAGAGCACGGTACAGCAGTGAGGATAGGTGTAAACCACGGTTCCCTGTCAGATCGCATAATGACACGATACGGCGATACGCCCGAAGGAATGGTAGAGTCTTGTATGGAATTTCTTCGCATTGCAATTGATGAGAATTTCACAGATATTGTAATCTCCATGAAAGCATCCAACACATTGCTAATGACCAAAGCTGTAAGGTTGCTTGTTGAAACTATGGACAAAGAAGATATTCACTTTCCCCTTCACCTTGGTGTAACCGAAGCAGGTAATGGCGATGATGGACGTATGAAGTCGGCTGTTGGTATAGGTGCACTATTAAGCGACGGAATGGGCGATACTATTCGTGTATCATTGAGTGAAGACCCCGAAGCTGAAGTTCCGGTTGCCCGCAAGTTGGTTGAGTATGTAGCCGCACGCGAAGGTCATGAGTTTATATCAGCTGAATTATACCCCGGCTTTTCGCCCTTTTCGATGGATAAACGAGAAACTAAGTCGGTTTGGAATGTAGGAGGTGAACACTTGCCCGTAGTTATTTCAGACAGGAGTAAAATTGATGATATGTCAATCAATCCTCATTTCATCCCTGATTATATCTATGTTGGCGAGCATGTTCCACTAAATTTCCCTAAAGGGATGAAATCCATTGTGGATTTTCCCAACTGGGAAGATAAGGTAGATAACTTCCCTATGTTCGATATAGATACAATAGGAGAAATAAACAACTGCAATGCAAGAGCTAAATTTTTAAAACTCTCTTACCCCGATCTTTCAGATGAGATGATCACTTTCCTGAAAGAAAGTAAGAATGTAGTAGTTATACTAACAACAAATCATTTAAACAGAGTTGGTGAACAAAGAGCTTTCTTTCACAAACTACTCAATAGTAATTGTGAGATACCCGTAATCTTGCAGCAAAATTATAATGAGGATGAGGCCGAAGATATCCAAATTAAGGGTGGTGTAGATTTTGGCACACTTTTCTTAGATGGCTTTGGAAACGGTATAATGATGAGCAATGAGGGTAAAATAGATATAAACGACCTCGATTCATACTCCTTCGGAATTCTTCAGGCATCAAGGGTAAGAACAAGTAAGACCGAATTTATATCATGTCCCGGTTGCGGAAGAACACTATTTGATCTACAAACAACAGTTGCTCTTATTCAAAAACATTTTTCTCATCTCAAGCATCTTAAAATTGGTGTTATGGGATGTATTGTAAATGGTGTTGGAGAAATGGCTGATGCAGATTATGGATATGTAGGTGCAGAGCATGGTAAGATATCTCTATATCGCAAAAAACAACTTATAGAAAAGAATATTCCTCAAGCTGAAGCGGTAGACCGACTAATACAGCTTATTAAGGATCATGGCGATTGGGTAGAGCCCTCTTAACGGCTCATCCAAATAAAAAGATTTTTGTATCTTTGTGTCATATGAAAAAATTAGTAATTGTAGGTTGTGGTTATCTGGCAGATATAGTTGCCGATGCATTATTAAATGGGCTATTGCCTGAGTATGATTTAGTTGGTGTTTATTCCCGTACAGAAGCAAAGGCTGTACGTCTCGCCGAAAAAATGGAAATCGCAGGAAGAGAGTGTCTTGCTACAACATCTTTTGATGAGTTACTCGCACTCAAACCAGATTTTCTGGTGGAAGCTGCTTCACCTGCTGCTATGAAAGAATTAGCCGTTAAAACACTCGAAAACGGCACTTCAATAGTAACATTGTCTATTGGTGCACTCGCAGATAAGGAATTACTTAAAAATGTTAAAAAAGCGGGACTGGATAACGATAGTCGCGTTTATATCGCATCCGGTGCAACCGGCGGGTTTGACGTTTTAAGAACAGCTACGCTTATGGGTAATGCCAAAGCAGGCTTTCTTAATGTAAAAGGAGTAAGAGCTTTTAGAAGATCTTATCTATATAATAGTAAAATGGAAACGGAAAATCAATTAGTATTCAACGGAACAGCTAGAGAAGCAATTGAAACCTTCCCAACGGGGCTCAATGTAGCTGTCGCTGCATCATTGGCAACTGTTGGTCCGGAAAATCTGCAGGTTACAATGCAATCTACTCCCGAATTCGAAGCAGGTGATAGACAGCGTGTAGAGATTACAAATGATGAGGTTCATGCTGTAGTTGATGTTTTTAGCGCTACACCTGCAATAGCTGCCTGGTCTGTTGTAAGTACCTTGCAGAATATTGTCTCGCCAATTGTATTCTAACAATTGCACTTTTAACTCAATTCAACTTCTTACAAACTTCTTACCAACTCCCTACCAACTCCTAATCAACACTGTAGTTAATGGGAGTTGATATGGAGTAGGTAGGGTCTAAATAGAGAGTTAGTTGAAATGAAAAAAGGCTTAAAATATTCTATTCCAAAGTAAAAATACCACACTAACTAAGTGACTCTGTTTTAAAGATTTTGACTCTTTTTGTGAAAAGGTGTCTTTCAAGTACTGAATATATTGTCTATTTTTGTAACAATTAATTGATTCATGCTTTATTACATTCACTCTCACACTAAAGCAATTTCGAAATTAATTAAACAAATAAAAAATGAAGAAAAACTTATTGGTGTTATTTCTATCGCTTCTTTTAACCCAGTTTCTTATTGGTCAGGATATAATTCCTATTCCAAATAATTATGGAGAGAAAGCGGGAAATGTATCTATTCCGAAAAAAATAACTATCTCGTCAACGTCAGAATTTAAAGGTCTTATACCCGTATTTGTAGAGAGCTCTAAGAAGTTCAATATAGATTTTAAGGAAAAAAGAAGAAGAGGGTTTATAAGACTCGCTTATAACAGTTCTATCGTTAACGAAGAGGCATACAAATTATCAGTATTTAAATCGGGAATACTCATAGAGGCAGGAAATGCAAATGGAGCATTCTATGGCTTGCAGTCGGCATTACAACTTGTTCTCAACAGCGGCAAAAGTGGTAAATTAGCTTATTCGATTATAAATGATACCCCTCGTTATGGATGGAGGGGTGTAATGGTTGATGAATCGCGACATTTTATAGGCAAGGAAGAAATTATCAGATTGCTTGATATGATGGCATTTCATAAACTGAATAAGTTTCATTGGCACTTGACCGACGCTCAGGGATGGAGAATTGAAATAAAACAATATCCTTTGCTAACAACTGTAGGTGGAAAAGGGAATATATCTGATCCTGATGCAGATGTAAAATTTTATACTCAAGAGGAGATAACTGAGATAATTGAATATGCGGCAGAAAGATTCATAGAAGTTATTCCGGAAATTGATATGCCGGGTCATGCAACAGCAGCAGTTACAGCATATCCCGAGTTTAGTGGCGGAGGCTCTGAGCGTTATCCACATTTTACTTTCAACCCCGGGAAAGAAGGTACATATGCATTTCTTACAAATATTTTAAGAGAAGTAGCAGAACTTTTTCCATCAGAGTATCTTCATTTAGGTGGTGATGAGGTTCATTTTGGCAATCAGCAGTGGAACGATCTTCCCGAGATAAAATCTTTGATGAAGAGAGAGGGTTTAGATGATTTGGTGGCTGTGGAGCACTACTTTTTAAATAGAATGGCAGACTCTGTTAAAACACTAAATAAAACAGTTGTTGGATGGGATGAGCTTGTTGTTGCAGGATTGTCGCCCGAAAATACAGTCGTAATGTGGTGGAGGCACGATCGTGGCGACTATTTAGAGCACGCCCTTAATGGAGGCTACAGAACTATTTTATGCCCAAGAATACCCCTCTATTTAGATTTCGTACAGCATGAGGACCATACATCCGGGAGAAAATGGGGTGGAGCTTTTGCGCCAATTGAGCTTGTTCATGAATTCCCAAGTTTAAACCTTACAAAAGGGGTAGAATTTTCTAATCCTTTAGTTATGGGTATTCAGGCAAATGTATGGACAGAAGTTATCGATACATCAGAAAGATTTCAGTTTATGGTATATCCTCGTCTTGCAGCTGTGGCAGAAGCCGCCTGGAGTAATGAAGATGTAAAAGATTTTCAAAACTTCGATAAGAGGATGGATAATATGTTTGACATCTATAACAAATGGGGAATTACTTTCTATGACTACAGAAACCACGATAACAGTAAGGAAATTTTAGGACCGCTTCCAAAGGGTCCGATAGAATAATATGGAGATATAACATATGTCTATATTCCGTAACTTAAAATGGGTATTGGTCCTTTCAATTTATTGGACCGGTACCCATTTTATGCTTTTAGGAAACAACATTTTCTTTTCTAAAATTGATGTTGAGAATGGGCTCTCTCAATCATCTGTTATGACAATTTTTCAGGATGAATTTGGCTCTATGTGGTTTGGTACGCGTGAGGGGCTAAATCTTTATAACGGATTTACTATAGAGATAATTCAACCGAATGGTTCTATTAACAACTCTCTTTCAGGCCACCTAATTAAGAATGTAGATGGAGATCTGCAAGGCTCAGTGTTTATTCATACTCAAAACGGCATAGATGTTTACGATTTGAAGACAGCGAGCATTTCTAATTTGGTTAAAATACAGGTAAATGCAATGAGATACGGTAATGACAGGCTATGGTATGCGAAAGATAACAGAGTCTATCAGTATGATGGTGCAAATACCTCCCTTTATTCCGAGTTAAACAAAAAAGTACAGATTACAGTAATTCTCCCAGTTTCAGATGATCGTATTATAGTTGGTACATTATCTTCGGGAGTATACCAAATTGATCATAAGGGAGAAGTGACTCCTTTTATGGAACCTTGCAGTCAGGTCTCCTCACTTTACGAAGATAGTAATGGTGGCATTTGGGTGAGTACTTGGGAAAATGGACTTTACAGGGTAAACAGCAACGGTGAGGTAATTAATTTTAGAGAAAATGAAAAAGAGCCTTTAAATAGTATATCTTCCAATTTTGTAAGAGATGTGACTGAAGACAATGATGGTAACATTTGGATTGGAACCAAAATGGGATTGGATAAATTAAATGTATCTGATTCCTCTTTTTATCATTACAGTTCATTCACTAACGATCCGAAAAGTCTGTCAAATGAATCTGTATGGTCGCTCTATAAAGACATACAGGGTAATATTTGGATAGGCACATATTTTGGTGGAGTAAATAGTATAGCACTCGAGTCGAATTTATATGTATATCATGATCTTCAAAATGGCTCCTTAAGCAATAAATCATTTCCGATTATTAGTCAGATTGTTGAGTATGACGATAGTATATACTTGTTGTGCACTGAGGGTAACGGGTTAATTGTTTATAATTCTCAACACAGAACATATCATGAGTACCCCGATTTAATAAATGATAATATTAAAACTGCCTATCTTGACAGAGAAGACAATGTGCTGTATCTTGGATTACATTTAGGGGGAGTAGTAATAGTAGATATGGACAAGAACAGAGTAACTCGTCATAATACTATTAAACCGGGTTTGTATCAATCCAATATTGTAAGAAAGATACTTCCATATGAAGATAATCTACTAATTGCTACATACAATGGTTTGTATCTTTATGAAAAGGAAACATCAGTCTTTTCAGTTTTTTCAGAGGAGCTGCATGAAAATGTCAACTTTTTTATTGACATAGAGCGAGATGCTGATAATAATCTGTGGATTGCCAGCAGAGGCGTATATAAATACAATATTAATACTCGCGAAACACGCCCATATTTTTATGATCCTACAGATGAGAGATCTATTAGCAGTAATAATGCCACTAAGATATAT
Source organism: Fermentimonas sp. (assembly GCA_035307185.1). Lineage (GTDB taxonomy): Bacteria > Bacteroidota > Bacteroidia > Bacteroidales > Dysgonomonadaceae > Proteiniphilum. Next base: position 10,949 of record DATGMV010000032.1, read on the forward strand.
TTAGATTCTGAAAATAGGTTATGGATTGGTACAAGTGGAGGAGGCGTTAATTTATACGACGAAGATACAGATTCATTCATTAGGTTCAATTCACGAAACAGTAATTTGAGAAACGATTACATTAGCAATATTATTGAATCTGAAAATGACATTATATATATAACTACTACTCAGGGGTTATCATATATCAACAAAAAGAATTTCGAAATATTTAATGCAGTTTTTCATGATGGTATTTCTCTTAACTCACTTTTCAACGGTGGGATCAACGTAAATTCTAAGGGTGAGGTTTTTGTTGCCGGAATGAACGGAATGGTATCATATCTCGAAAATGATGTTTTAAATGATCTACAACCATTGAAGCTATACTTCAGTTATCTTTATGTGAATAATCAGAGAATAAATCCGTTTGATGATACAAACATTCTAGCAAATAGTCTTTCTTTTACCAAAAAGTTGAAGTTTAAGCACTCACAGTCTATACTTAAGTTTGAATTTGCTACCAACCGGATTGTCACAAATGAAAGGTATCAATATCAATACAGACTTCAAGGATGGTCTGACGAATGGGTGTCGCTCAAAGAGGGAATGAATGAGATTAACCTTATGAATCTGGGTGCGGGAAAATATAATTTAGAACTGATTGCTTTATCTCCTATCTCAAAAGCAGAGTTAGGACGTGCCGAAATGCCATTTGTTGTTACCCCTCCTTTTTACAGAAGTATAGTTGCCTATATAATTTATGTAATAATTGGTATCTTATTGATTGCACTTTATATGAGATATATGAAGGCAAGAATAAGACTGGAATCTTCTTTGGAGTTTGAGAAAAAAGAGAAGGAGCATATTGAACAAGTGAACCAGTCGAAAATCAGATTCTTTACTAATATATCACACGAGTTCAGAACGCCTTTAACATTGATCACGAGTCAGGCTGAAATTTTACTACAGAGAGAAAAGCTGCAGCCGTCTGTCTCTTCACAGATCTCGGGTATAATGCGTAACGCCACATTAATGAAAAATCTTATTAATGAGTTGCTCGACTTTCGTAAATTAGACGAAGGCCAGTTGAAGTTGAAAGTGAGTGAATACAATCTGACACTTTTCCTCGAAGAGATTTGCGCTTCATTTAAAGAATTTGCTAAAAATAAAAGAATAGATTTCATATTTAATAGACCCGAAGAACCAATAATACTTTATTTCGATCAGAATCAATTACAAAAGGTATTCTTTAATTTAATTTCGAATGCTTTTAAATACACACCTGAAGGTGGTAAAGTTGAAATATCCGTTGAGCAGAGTGAGAAAGAGGTACGAGTGTTTGTAGAAGATAGTGGAATAGGAATATCTCCGAAAGATAAGAATAAAATATTCGACAGTTTCTATCAGGCTAATAACTCTCAAGTAAATACAGAACTAGTTCAGGGAACAGGATTAGGTTTAGCACTTTCAAAAGGAATTATTGAAGCTCATCATGGTAACATATCAATAGAGAGTAAAATAAATGAAGGGAGTAATTTTATTATAGACCTTAAAAAAGGTTCATCTCATTTTCAAGATTACGAGATGTTGTACGAAGATAGTCGAGATGATATAAGTATAGAAAAAATAAAAGAGTACCTCCCCCAGCATAGTAAGCAAGTAGATGATAATGATAAAATAAACAGCGATATTAAGATACTTATTGTTGAAGATAATGCAGAACTACTTGAACTTCTTCGCTCTCTCTTTGAACCGGTTTATGATGTCATAACAGCTGCAAATGGTGAAGAGGGGTTGGTAAAAACGATTGAACAACAGCCAGATATTATTTTGAGCGATTTAATGATGCCGTTTATGTCGGGTAGTGAAATGTGCCATAAGATTAAAACGAACTTTGCTGTTTGTCACATACCGGTAGTACTTTTAACTGCTCAAACAGCTGTAGAGTCTAACATAGAAAGCTTGAAGCTGGGGGCCGACGACTATATTACAAAGCCTTTTGATGTATCGGTTTTATTGGCTCGTTGCAATAACCTTTTAAACGGTAGAAAAGTACTGCAGGAGCGATTTGCAAAATCGACGGATCTAAACACAAGCATAATTGCTTCTAACGATATGGATCGAGAATTTTTGGAGAAAGCACATATGATAATTGAGGAGAATATGGAAAATCCTAACTTTGGCATTAATGAATTCTCTAAGGAATTGAATATGGGAAGGACCAGCATGTTTAACAAGATAAAAGGGATAACAGGTCAGACTCCCAACGATTTTATAATCACATATAAAATGAAAAAAGCATCATATATGCTTATAAATCTTCCGGAATTAAATATATCAGACATTACATACCGCCTTGGTTTTAGTTCACCTAAATACTTTTCTAAATGTTTTAAGGTACATTTTGGAGTATCACCTTCTAAGTACAAAGAGGCTAACATAAGTGCCTGAAATAGGGTTGTTAAAATCCAATACCATAGGATGTTAAATCTTTCAAGACGTACAAAAAGAGGGGTTTTTTGTACTTTATTGCCCCCCTCTATCCTTCGCATACACGTAATTTTGTTTTGTGAGAATGAATATTTAAAGCCTAAAAACTTTGAATCTTGATTAATTTAATGTCTATCAAAAACAATTCAAATGAAAATTTTTAATTTAAAAACAATCTTTATTGTTTTACTGTTTGTATTGCCTTTAACTATATTGGCTCAAGTCAGTGTTTCAGGAGTAGTCTCTGACGAAAGAGGGGATACGCTGCCAGGAGTCAATGTAATTGTAAA
>DATGMV010000033.1:0-6016 GCA_035307185.1 Fermentimonas sp.
GGTACCTTTATATAAATATAAATTATATTCTTGTACTTGCTTTGTCTTAATAAAAAAACGTATGTAAAAATTTTAAAGATCGCTTCAAGCTTTTATTTAAGAACTGGTGTTCCTTTCAAAAGCGGGTGCAAAGATAGAGATTGTTTTTTTACCACACAAACAAAACTGCAATTTATTTTCAATTATTTTCGATCTTTTTTCCCAAAAAAGCATCATCTCCATGATTATCAAATGAATAAAATTAAAAATAAAATCGTCTTTTTTTTTAACAAAATCTCAAATTGTGCAGATTATATAAAAAACACCCGAAAAACAGATTTATTTGATAGTTACTAAATACACTTTTATTGCAAGTTTAATAAGAGTAAAAGGGAAATATATAAAGAGAAAACAAATCTACTTAATGACATAACTATATAATTTGAAGATAAAATTGTATTTGCTGCGCAACAAGACTTAACCATTAACCTACAAAGTCCGTATCAAGTCCCTTTGTATATATCGTATATTAGGAGTTGGTAGGGAGTTGGTAGGAAGTTGGTAAAGCCTTGGTCGGGAGTTGGCAACTTCAGAATATTACATTGAATATAAAATCATATATTATGTGTATCTTGCGCAAAATTTCAAATATCGACTATTAATGAAAGATATCATCCATATTTTAAGAAGATTTTTACCACCTTATAAGAAGTATGTAATACTGGCATTTTTCTTTAATCTGCTAACAGCCCTACTTAATGTTTTCTCACTTGCAACTATAATTCCCATTCTGCAAGTATTATTTAAAGTGAACAAAGACACTTTTGAATTTATTCCTTGGAAAGGAACAGACTACCCTTTTATAGATATAGTGCTTAACAATGTAAATTGGTATGTAACATCTTTAATGGAGACCTATGGTGCAAGTTTTACACTTATGATGCTTGCAGTTGCCTTAATAGTAATGACTCTTTTAAAAACTGCATCGGCATATTTTGGGTCGTATTTTATAATTCCAATACGCACTGGGGTGGTGAAGGATATACGAAACAATATAAATGACAAAATCCTTTCTCTACCTCTCGGGTTCTTTTCAGAAGAAAGAAAAGGCGATATACTTGCACGAATTTCGGGCGATGTTAATGAGGTGGAAAACTCGGTAATGAGTTCTCTCGACATGCTGTTTAAGAACCCTATACTCATTTTAATTTACCTCACTACAATGACAATTCTGAGTTGGCAGCTAACTCTTTTCGTTTTAGTTGTACTACCAATTATGGGATTCATAATGGGGAGAGTTGGAAGAAATCTTAAAAGAAAATCTTTTGAGGCACAAAACATGTGGGGCGAATTAATGTCTCAGGTAGAAGAGACTCTTAGCGGGCTGCGCATTATAAAAGCATTTGTTGCAGAAGACAAGATCTCTAAACGTTTCCATGGTGGCAGTAACCGGTTCAGGAAAATGTCTAATAGAATATCACGTAGACAACAGCTTGCACACCCCATGAGCGAACTATTAGGTACAATTACTATAGCTATAGTTCTTTGGTTTGGTGGATCATTAATTTTAGGTAACCATAGTATAATAGATGCAGCTACATTTATTTATTATCTAACCATATTCTATAGTATTATTAATCCTGCTAAAGAATTCTCCCGATCGGCATATGCCGTTCAGCGAGGATTGGCTTCTATGGAAAGAATCGATAAAATTTTAGATGCGAAAAATACAATTATCGACCCTGAAAAGCCCATTAATATGAAATTCAACAAGAGTATTGAGTATAGAGATGTTTGGTTTAAATATAACAGCGATTGGGTTATAAAAGGAGTAAATCTTTTGGTTGAAAAAGGAAAGACGGTAGCATTAGTGGGTCAGTCGGGATCGGGCAAATCTACAATGGCCGATATTTTACCACGTTTCTATGATATACAAAAGGGAGGTATTTATATTGATGGAGTTAATATTAAAGATTTAAAGTTAGTGGATTTAAGATCACTAATGGGTAATGTTAATCAAGACCCTATACTATTTAATGATACTTTTTACAACAACATTGCCTTTGGCGTTAAAGAAGCCACTGAAGATCAAATTATTCAAGCTGCAAAAATTGCCAATGCACATGAATTTATAATGGCAACAGAAAATGGCTACTATACAAACATTGGCGACAGGGGAGGCAAACTCTCCGGAGGGCAAAGACAACGCATTAGCATAGCAAGGGCAATTCTTAAAAACCCCGAAATTCTTATATTGGATGAAGCAACCTCTGCACTCGACACAGATTCTGAAAGGCTCGTTCAGGAAGCACTTGATAAATTGATGAAAGACCGCACTACAATTATAATTGCACACCGACTTTCAACTATTAAGAATGCTGATATGATTTGTGTTATGTTAGATGGAAAGATAGTGGAGTCAGGCAAGCATGATAACCTGTATGCACAGAATGGTTATTATACTAAATTATGCGATATGCAAAGCAACTTGGGAATGGAGGAGTCTAACTAAACAGACTCCTTTGATGTTTTCTGAAGTACTTTGTCTACAGCTTCAAATGGAGAGTTTATACTTTTAAACTCGGGAACAATCTCTTTCATCGTTCTTACAGTTTTCATATCATCATACTCATATGAACTCCTAATGAGAGTATCTATCATTTGAGTAATTTCGTGATATTCATATTCGCGAACGTCGGCAATCATTATTTTTTCGTGATGGGTTGGCTTTGTATGTTCGGCCTGATTTAGAAGCTCTTCATAAAGCTTCTCGCCTTCTCTTAAACCTGTAAACTCAATCTTAACATTTGTAGATCCGGATAGTCTAATCATTCTTTTAGCAAGATCGATAATCTTAACCGGTTTGCCCATATCAAATATAAATATCTCTCCACCTTTACCCATGGACCCTGCTTCTAACACAAGCTGACATGCTTCGGGTATAGTCATGAAATATCTTATTATTTCCGGATGAGTAACAGTAACAGGTCCGCCATGCTTTATCTGCTCTTTAAATAAAGGTATTACTGAACCGTTGGAGCCTAAAACGTTTCCGAAACGTGTGGTTATGAATTGGGTCTTATTATTTTTATTTTTTTCTATGTGCTTTGAAAGAGATTGCACATATATTTCACAAATTCTTTTTGAGCAGCCCATAACATTCGAAGGGTTTACTGCTTTATCAGTGGAAACCATAACAAATTTATTAGCATTATATTTCACCGCTAAATCTGAAATGACTTTTGTGCCTAATATATTTGTCTGTATTGCTTCCGAAACATTTAACTCCATCATTGGCACATGCTTATAAGCAGCTGCATGAAATATATAATGTGGCCTTGTTTTGGAAAACACCTTATCCATACGTGATTGGTTGTTTACATTTGCAACAACAATATCTGTTTTTAAAGTCTTCCACTTATCATTTAATTCTAATTGCAAATCATGCAAAGGAGTTTCTGCCTGATCAATAAGAACTATACTATTTGGATTAAAAGAAGCAACCTGACGCACTATTTCACTCCCTATGGAACCGGCAGCGCCTGTTACCATTATACGTTTACCCTGAATATTAGCAGCAATTTCGTACATGTTGATATTTATGGGATCGCGAGGTAAAAGATCTTCAATTTGTATATCTTTGATTTGTGCCTTGCTTTTCAAAGAACCATCCCACTCATTTATGGGAACAGTGGTGAGCAGTGAAAGATCGTGATCTACAAAATTTGCCAATAAATTAGAGTTTTTGATTTCAGCCATCTTTTGCGGTGAGACAATTATAGTTTTCACATCTTTACTCTCCAATACTCTAAACAAGTTTTCGTTATTGGCATGAATAGTAACTCCCAAAAGCTCCTTCCCAATCATGTGATTTTCATCGGAGATAAAACCTAAAACACGATAATTAAATTCGCTGTTACCCTTTATCGCTTTTGCTACACTTATACCCGCTTGTTTGGTTCCATATATAAAAACATTAATCGGCTTTGAATTGTTACCCGTTATTGCTTCATACACCTCCTTAACTAAGATTCTTGAAAATATCATTAAAAAGGTATTTAAGAAAAATACAGATATAAATATCTGAAGTGTTACATTAAAAGTATCTCTATAACTCTTTAAAATAATCACTGCTACCATTGTTGCACCATACCCCAGAGCTAATGCATATATTATTCTTAATAGGTCGGTAAACGAAGAAAAACGCAAAATACCGCTAAAAGTGCGCAGTGAAACAAAGGATATAAAGTTGAAAAAAACGAGCAATAAAAACAGTGTGGTACCATCTCTTCTAACGTCAGGTGTGAGTCCATCAAAACCATACCATAAGAAATATGTAAGCAAACATGAGAATACTATCATGAGAATATCAATTAACAGAATTGCAGTTCTCGACAGCACCCTTCGTGCTAAAAAGTTTCGAATAATTTTACTCATAATAATATAAACGATATAATTTTCTTACTAATACTTATATTCCTCTTTAATTATGCTATCCTTTTCAGTTTTACCTGTCTCAATTAGCTCAATTCCTTTGTGAATAAGAGGATCGTTGATATAGTAAGCACTCCAAAATGCTTCTTCTCCAAAAAAGTTTCTTATGATGTAAGCGTATAAATTCTTCTCAAATAAATCGCTCGACTCCTGTATATAGTATGGTCTTCTTCTTACTCCGTTATTATCGGCATAACTTACAAGATTCAACAATAGTGGCTGTTGACGCAAATATCTATACAGATCTTGCCATGTATCGAAGTCTTTTAATTTATCTTTATTCATGTCTGAATACAACATAGCATATTGTTCATCTAATCTGTTATTAACAACAGTATTGTAATATGAGTTTATACCCACAGTGTCGCGAGGAATAAAAATGTCAGGCATTATTCCATCGCCCCCATAAACAACCCTGTTACCTAAAGTTTGATATGGAGTTAGGTTGTTAGATACAGTATCGATATTTACATAGTCGCCCATGATATATCTGTTTATTGCATCCATCTCATATTCATCATATCTTCCTTTTTCGTAACCTCTCTGTATAGACCTTCCAGATGCAGTATAATATCTTGCTACAGTGAGTCTAACTGCAGAACCGTCGGGGAAAAGTCTTTGGCTCTGTACCAGCCCTTTACCGAATGAGCGGCGACCTAACACTAATCCACGGTCGTGGTCTTGTATAGCACCTGCAAAAATTTCACTTGCAGAAGCACTTAACTCGTCAATCAAAACTACCACATCATCCTCTTTGCAAGAACCTGAGCCGTTGGCATAGTTATCGGATCGAGGGAAATTTCGTCCTTCTGTATACACAATGAGGTCACCCTTTTGCAAGAACTCATTCACCATTGCTACAACCACTTCAAGCGATCCTCCGGCATTTCCTCTTAGATCAATTACGAATGAATCGGCACCCTGATTCTTTAGTTTTGATATTGCTGATATAAATTCACTGAAGGTATTGAAACCAAAGTTTACACCAACTTTTATATAACCAATTTTATCGGCTACCATATATGCAGCGTTTACACTGTTCATTGGTATCTCGCCACGGGTAACTGTTATTTCTTGTAGTTCTGTATTATTGTTTCTTCTTATGCCGAGCTTTACTTCAGTTCCTCCTTCACCTCTTAACTTTTTTAATACATCTTCATTTTTTATAGATCTGCCTGCAACAAGCGAATCGTCTACCATTACAATTCTGTCCCAAGACATTATTCCTGCTGCTTCTGACGGACCTCCCGGCACTATACTTGTAACAACAATGGTGTCTCTCAAAACATAGAAACTAACCCCTATTCCGGAGAAATGACCTTCAAGAGATTCATTTACTCGTTTCATGCTTTCGGCAGAGATATACTCAGAGTGTGGATCCAACTCTTTAATTATATTTGGTAATGCATCTTCTACAACTTGATATAAATTAACAGTATCTACATACGATTCTCGTACATAATTTAAAACGGCTCCAATTTTACCGTATCCATCAACCCTGCCGGTTCTGCCGAGCACACCATACTTATTACCTATAAATATA
>DATGMV010000034.1:0-3620 GCA_035307185.1 Fermentimonas sp.
TGACAACCCTTTTTTTTATGATTTATAATGCTACTTAATATTTTAAGACCAGAACTAAAATTTTAAATTATGACACAAATTAGAAGTAAATGCCCGATCAGAGCCTTTAGGGGGAGAATTGATACACCATAACGACACCGGCATATTTCAACTGGGAAGGTCTATATCACGCTAAATTAAAACAGGGAGCAGGAAATGTTACAGATATTTTCCGCCCCAGTAAAGATGGGCTGTCGCCCAATGTGCAGTTTCACGAATTCCCTAAGGCAATTTCGGAAAACAAATGGCGATTAATAGGTGGTCCTCAAGAATCGGAAGCCCCTCTAAAGATAAATTCAGAAGTAAAACTTTACGATACACTATTGAAGTCTCATTCCATTACAACACCCGAACTTAATAAAAATAAAGTAGGGCTTCTGTATGTTTTTGATGGAAGAGCAACTATTCTAGATGAACAATATATCGAAAAAGGCACTACAATCTATTTTAAACAATCATTAAATATCCATACAGATACGGAAGCAGCACTAGTCTATTTCGAATTAGACACTGAAGCACAATTTTCAAGAAACGGGATGTCTACGCAGTAGTAAAACTTGTAACACTTAATCAGTAATCCACAAATCTTCAAAAGCAACTTCGTTGGATAAAGAAGAAAGACGCTCTATTTCTGTATCACTAAATGAGTTGCCGTATAACCACATGCGATTTAATTTAGTATTTCGTGACACATCAATTGAGTTAAGTTGATTATTATAAGCCAAAAGATGCATTAATCCAAGATTGTTTGACAAATCCAAAAAACTCAATGCATTGCCCGAACAATCTAAGAAGGCAAGGTTAGTATTACTTGACACATCTAACGATTTAACCTCGTTGTTGTATACCCACAATGATTCCAACATCCGGTTTGAAGACACATCTATAGATGATATATTATTGGCTGAAACATCAAGCCTTTTCAAGGACTCATTGGCTGAAACATCAATAGATTTCAACTCATTCATAGGAACATTTAAAGTACTCAAATAAGGATTTCCTGAAACATCAATATCAATTAGATTATTAGATGCAGCTCCCAAATAAGTTATATCACCATACACTGCAAAAGACTTCACACCGGCAGGCAATTGATACTCCTGATACACATTAAAATTCCTCACGTTTTCTGAACCATCCTCAGCACGTTTGCCATCACCATTAAGATCAATCCATACACCAAAACGGTCAAGTGCAGGTGCATCAACAGACAGGCTAATAATACCATCTGCACTTTGAGTAACCATAGTAACAACACTACCATTTTCTTTGGGTGTATCTTTTACGTTTACGCCATCAATAAAATCACTCTGGCATGATGCTATTCCCAAAGCAAGAAATAAAATTAATATGGATAAATATCTATATCTCATTTGTCTAAACTTTATTTTTAAAATCCTAATCAATCCTAACTCTGCGTACATCTTTTAAAACTGAATTCTGCAAGCGTACTATGTATAAACCAGTTGAAACTCCATCTATCTCCACCTCACTCTTTGCACCAACTTCTACGTGCTGCAAAAGACCGCCTTTATCGTTAGATATAAATACTGAACATGAATTGCCACTTCGGTTTCGAACCAAAATATTACCACTATCCGTAACTAACACGTCAATAAATGCCTCTTCATTTATACTTTCAAAACCACCTTCTTGAGTAAGACTAAAACGAGCAGATGGTTCGCCTTTTTTCGCTTCAAATGAATAAGAGCTGCCGTTTGTTACAAGATGTTTTGAACCATCAAGCTTATCATATAAGAAAATCTGAGCATTCCTCAAATGTTCAGATGCCATAAATTCAAAAGTGTATTTACCATCAGCATCTGCTTCAAAACCTAAATCAACATTATTCATTGAGGGAACGGTTGCTACTTGCAGCACACTTTCGTCCGATCCTGTCACGTAAAGTTGCGCGATTTCGCTCTCAGACATCTTACGTCCGTCCCAACCGTTATCGAAACCGTGCGTTGTGCCCTCTTTGGCAAATATCCAAACCCTATCGGCCGACTCTTCACCAATAACATCCATAACCAATGAAGGAATAGATGATGCAGAAGTAGATTCATTATCTGAGGTTGCATTTGCAGACCGAGTAACAATTTGTGTTGACCCGTCGCCCAATGCTACCGTAGTATTTTTAACCAGTTTACTGTAATCTATAGTCAAATTACCACCAGTTCCGGATTCTGCAAGCACCATAAACGAATGCATTGAAGGAATCCTGTCGGGAAAATTAAGCGTTCCACCAAGATTTACGGGTACAGCTAAATATTGTCCACTACGATAACCGTCTTGACTAATAGCTGCACCATTTAGCTTTCGCCACTGGTCACGGGTACCAGTATTGAATAGATAAACTGTCGACTCTGCACCCGTGGGGAAAGTGATCGCATCGGCACTAATTGGGATAGCTGCCGTGTATGAGTTCCCAATCAAGTTCATACCTGAATAGTTCACATTGTTAGTTCTTGTAAGAGCTACAGAAGCATCTCCTAAGTTGAGCAAACCATTAAAGTTATGTACCGCATTTGCAAAAGTAGGTTCTGACTCTTCATTTCTTGTAATTTGGTAACCTGTAAAGGCCGTTAAAGGCATGTCCGGTGTAATCCATTTGTTTCCATTAGTTGGCTCACTCCACTCATTCACCTCTTCTGCACTTGTAAAAGACTGAGGAAAAGTAGTTGATCCTGATTCTTCTACGGGAACACCAAAATATTGCCAGCTGCGAGTATAGAATCCACAATCTGCACAATCGTATGCCTTGTTATAAAACTCCACAATAGCCTCTACTCCGTTAGGGTTCTCATCCGGGTTTACTATAAGTGTACCTGAGGGCTCATTTACCGGATCACTTGCATCCGTTGGGATGTTAGTAGATTTAACCACGATAGTGCCGGAACCATAAGACTCGTCTGACTGTTGGACTTTTTCTTCCACCTTACCTTCTATAGACAGTTGATTACCTGTGGTAATTATTAAATTCTTATCTGAATTATTAATCAGATTACCTATAATACGACCACCACTATTGTTCTGATTCAAATCATCCAAATATAGGTCTTCCACAGCAGCAGTACCATAATTGTCTACCGTTGCAAACTCAACATCCTCTCCCACAAGAGGTACCCTGTTGTCCGTCCAATTTTCCGACACACTCCATTCATTTTCCATACCCGATGTACCACCCATCCAATAATTTACACATGGGGTCATATTTTGTCCATAGCCATAACCATCCATAAGTGTTGCACCCACAACATTTTGAGTAACTACGATAGTATTGACACCCTCAGAGTTCCATGGAACAATATTAATTCTATTGGGTCCTTGTGAATTACTTGTAAGAATCAGAGGGAATAATGGACCTCCGGATGTTTTACTTCCCCAAAGAGAAACGCTTCCTGTCGGGCTTATAATCACTCTAACAATAGGATTATCTGCATCGCCTTTCATTTCCCATATATCTCCTTCTGTATTGGTTTCATATTGGTCGCCATCTAAGAACTGAACATTGATACCGGGGGTACCATTAGACTGGAACTCAATTTCATGCACGGCAATCTTTGTTCCGTTGATTTCCA
>DATGMV010000035.1:0-2122 GCA_035307185.1 Fermentimonas sp.
AGAAAACTTACCCAGTATTCCGATATGCTGAAGTTTTAATGGGATACGTGGAGGCGATGAACGAGATGGAAGATTCATATAACGACGAGGTTACCGGAATAACTGTTACCAGAGATGTTAGTGAAATGGTAAAATATTTTAATCAAATTCGTTATCGTAGTGGTTTACCTGGAATATCAGTTGCAGAAGCAAGTGATTATGAAACAATGAAGAATTTGATAAAACATGAAAGACAGATAGAATTCTTTTTTGAAGATCATCGTTATTACGATCTCCGTCGTTGGATGGATGCACCTGAGGTAATGAGTAAACCTGTCACTGGATTGGATGTAACTGCTAGAAGAGCACAGCGTGAAAGTTTCTATACTACAAAGATTTGGAACACAGAAACTGCTATGAAGCGCGTATGGAATAACAAGATGTATTTTTTTCCAATCAGTCAGGACGTGCTGGATAAAAATGGCAAATTGGTTCAAAACCCGGGTTGGAACTAATAAATAATTCTATAAATAAATAATAAAGTAATATGAAAAAAATATTATTATATTCTATATCTCTCACTCTCATAGTGCTTTTTGCTGGTTGTGAGAATGAAACTTCCCCAATGGATACTGATCTGTTTCCATCCAAAGTTTATATTGTTGGAACGAGAGATCAAATAGTTGAAAGAGAAATTGAACTTGGGAATATGATTGATACAATTGCTGTTTCGGTAGCTGTAAGCGGGTCGCGTCCTCTAAATAAAGATGTTACTGTTACAATTAAAGAAAACATTGATGAAATTGATTTGTACAACCAACGTAATGTTTCGGGTGAGGATGTGCAATATCAGAAACCGGACGACTCAATTTATAGTTATCCATTACAACAGTTGACTATAAAAGCGGGTGAAGTTTATAATACATTCCCAATTCATATCAAACCAGAATCATTACAGTGTGATTCTTTATATATGATACCGATTAGATTAAATACAATTTCAGACTATGAGCTAAGTGATAATGATACTACTGTATTGGTGAGGTTGCATTTGGTTAATAAGTATTCTGGTCTTTACTACGTAGAAGGGATTTTAAAGAATACTACTAATGTTACTGATTCGGTAATGTATAAGATGACTCGTAATTTAGTGGCAACAGACAATGGTAGTACTGTACGCATGTATCACTACAATAATGAAACTAAAGACTATAGGTCAACACACACATTTAAAATTACTATTAATAGTGATAACACATTAAGTTATTCCACATGGGATAAATTCGAAATATTTGATGGAGGAGGTGTGTATTATCCTGATGTTGAAGTATACGATTTTTGGTACGAATATAATAACAACGGTACTCGTTGGAGAGCTGAAGGACTTTTGTACAAAGAACGTAAAACTTCGGCAGAACAAGAAGAGCTAGATGATTGGTTAGATGAACATAAACAGTAATTGTTAACTAAAGAATGGCAGGGCTAAAATGAGTCCTGCCATCTTTTAATGGTATAAAAATCATTTAATATGATGCTGATTCAAAATATTTATTGATCTTGAGATGAGAAAAATAGATTTTGTTTTTAATGTAATATTTCTTTTATGTACCAATATTCTGGCGCAAAATTTAGATGATGACCCATTCCAAGAGCTTTTCCTAGAACAACTTTCTCACTATCCACAGGAAAAAGTATATGTACATACCGATAAATCTTCTTATTTTTCAAGTGATACAATTTGGATGCGCGTTCATTTGGTTGATGCATTATTGCTTAAACAGGCTAATGCAAGCAGATATGTATATGTAGAAATGGTTAATATCTTATCTGATGTTGTTAGCAGAACTATGCTTAGTTCAGATAGTATTGGTTGTTTTTATGGATATATTAAGATGGATGAGGCTTTGCCAGAAGGTAGCTATACACTTCGGGCTTATACTAGATTTATGCAAAACCAGGGAGAGGATTATTTTTTTAGAAAGTCTGTCTATGTTATTGATCCGATATCGGTAAGTATTACTCCAAAGGTTAAATTTACATTCGACGATAATAAACTATTGACCGAAATTTATTTTAAAGAAACTGAAGGGGAGAATAGGATTATTCCTGACAATTGCAGTTTATTTGTAGATGGTAGACTAAA
>DATGMV010000036.1:0-6886 GCA_035307185.1 Fermentimonas sp.
AAGAGGTGCGTCTTTTACAGAGACTGAAGATAACGCAAGTGAAAACATTGCTATCAGGCAAAAGTTCACATACTTCATAAATAAAATTTTGGTTACTAATTCTCTTATTTATAGGGACTTTTCGCTAAAAGTCTACCTAATTAGGGAGCAAAAGTACGTCACTTTTTTGATATAGAGAACTTTTTGGGTGAAAAATTGACTTTTAATTGTTAAAAAAGTTCTCAATTGCTTCAATTGAGGTGTCTTTAAGTATTACATTCTTATCATTATCAAACAGATAGAGGGTTGGGATCGCTTTTATGTCATATAGATTTTTGTGTGTAATCTCTAAATCCTTATCATATGCATGTACCCAATTTGCAGGCATTTGAGGTAAGTGAGCCAGCCATTCATCAAGATTTTCATCGGGATAAAGAGTGATAATAGTTAGCATAGTTCGTGTAGAACTGTTTAATGTGAGTGCATTTTTAATTGGCTCAGATGATGAAAGCTGACGAGTTACTGTTTCACAAGTTGGACACCCCGGGTTAGAAAACATTAGTAACGTATATTCACTTTTAAGTTCATAAAAGGAGAATGTTTTGCCCGACGCAAGTGTATATTTGAAATTATTTCCTTTTTTACCTACACGATTTTTCATTGCCATCTCGAGTTGAAACTCGTAGACCGACTTTTCCGTATCTGTAAGAAGTGATGATTTTGCTATTTGATTTAATACAGGTATGTATAACTCTTCGTTGCGAAATGGTGAATTGGGGTCGTAAAAGTATTTCTCGAAGAGTGATATAAAATGGGCATGCATTAGTGTATCTACTTCTGCTTTCTTGATTGTCTCTTTTATCGACTCATTAGCTTTTTCGTTTGGCACATAGTTGAGTATGTTGATGTAGTCTACGAAGGCTTGCTCAGTAATTTCGGGTCGACCTATTAATTCTCTGTTTCTGAATGAAAAATGATCCCAATAATGTTTCACAAGATACTGTGCGCGTAAATCGCTATTTGTAATTTCAGAAGGTATATCAGGAAGGGTAAAATCATCTACTGATATTTGTTCCACTTGTGAATTATTTTCAGTTACGTTGTTTTCAGTTATTAGTTCTTGTCTGTTTGACTCAGTTTTTTTACTTGAAGAACATGAGATGACAACCAAACCTAAGGTTAACAAAGCTATAGGAAAATACAGATTAACTTGTTTCATATTTACTATGATTTTCAATTATCACTGTAAAGATAATAAGCAAAGATTGATTTAGTATAATAACAATAGATTTAATTTTAGTATTTTGAGGGGTTTTTTGTACATTTGTATATTCACTATATGATAGATTCACATGGATAATTTTATTGTTTCAGCAAGAAAATATAGACCGGCAACTTTTCGCTCTGTGGTTGGGCAGGAAGCTCTCACTACTACATTGAAAAATGCTATCATAGGCAAAAAGCTTGCACATGCTTATCTGTTTAGCGGACCAAGGGGTGTAGGAAAAACTACTTGTGCCCGTATTTTTGCAAAAACAATTAATTGCCTTAACCTCACAAGCGATAGCGAGGCATGTAACCAATGTGAGTCTTGCGTAGCTTTTAATGAGCAACGCTCATATAATATTCATGAACTTGATGCTGCTTCAAACAATGGTGTAGATGATATTCGTTCTTTAATAGATCAGGTGCGTATTCCACCACAAATCGGCAAGTATAAGGTCTATATTATCGATGAGGTACATATGCTCTCTCCTTCTGCATTTAACTCTTTCCTTAAGACTTTAGAAGAACCTCCTGCACACGCAATTTTTATTCTTGCCACTACAGAGAAGCACAAGATTATTCCAACTATATTATCACGTTGTCAGGTTTACGATTTTAATCGCATTAGTATTGTCGATATTGTAAATCATTTGCAATATGTAGCTGGAGAAGAAGGCATCAATGCAGAGCCGGAGGCTCTGAATGTAATTGCTCAAAAAGCTGATGGAGGTATGCGTGATGCTCTTTCGGTATTTGATCAAACAGCCAGTTACACACAAGGTAACATTACTTATAATGCAGTTATTGAAAACTTAAATGTTCTTGATTATGAGTATTATTTCAGACTTACAGATGCAATTCTGAGTGTAGATGTTGTGAATTGTCTTCTTATTTTGAATGATATTTTAAATCGAGGTTTTGAAGGGCAATATATCATAAGCGGAATAGCTTCGCATTTCAGAGATATACTTGTATGCAAGGATGTAAAGTCGGCAGAACTTTTTGAGGTTGGTGCTTCTATCCGCGAAAGGTATATTGAGACTGCCAAAAGATGTAGTAATACATTTTTATATGATGCAATTGAGCTTGCAAATGAGTGCGACCTGAATTACAGGCTTAGCAAGAATCGAAGACTACTTCTCGAAATTACCCTTATAAAACTTTGTCAACTAAACGACCCCAAGCAAACGGGAGAGAATAAAAAAAAAACAGCATTAAAACCGATTGAAAATATTGCTTCTCCTGAGAAAAAAGGTGTTTCCGAAATAACTGTATCCGAAATAAACACTTCTGGTAAAAAAGATACTCCTACTGAAAAAAGTACAATTCCGGGAGAAGGATCTGCTAATTCAAATATTGTACAGACAAATAATGTTTCCAATATTAAACAGGTTTCAGACAAGGAAAGTAAGGCCGAGAAGCCTTTAAAATCATCTTTAAAAACTAAAGGCACATCAATTAAGGGAATGGGCGTTTCTTTAACCTCGCTTGTCAATAAAAAAGAGGAGAAAGCTGAAATTACAGACGAGGAGGTTGTAGCTAATGGCAACAATAAATTTACAGAAGATGATCTCATGAAAGCATGGAATGAATATTCAGAAAATCTGAAGGAGGAGAAACTGCTCAAAAACACTATGTCACTTTACAAGCCCAAAATGGTAAGCGATGTGGTTTTTGAAGTGAAGGTTAATTCTGAACTCAACAAAGAGCTTCTTACCAATAATGGTGAATTTATTCTTACATTTTTGCGTGAGAAGGTAAAGAATGATGATCTCACTATGACAATAAATATTTCTGAAGAAAACGTTATAAAAAAAGCACTTACTTCGAGAGAAATATTTGAAGAAATGGTTAAAGAAAACCCTGCACTTCAAAAGCTATCGGATGAATTCGGATTAGAACTTATTTAGTTTTCCTATTAGGATATTACCTATTGTATAAGTACATGCCTTTCAATTTCTAATGAAATTAATCAATATATTATTCTTAGTTTCATTGTTTCTATTTTCTTGCACAAGAAGCAATAAGAAAGCAAATGATGCTTATGAGACCGATTATCAGTTCGGTCGTGATACTCTAATGCAATTAACTCCTGATACACAACTCATACAAGATACAATTATTGATGCAGATTACACTTTTGAAGAGGCAATGGAAGGAACACTTGCGCCGAAAGATGTAATTGAAATGCTTGAGTTAGTTGAGGTTATTTATCTTTCTACGGATGGTAAAATTCACAAGGGGCAGTTTGTTACTAATAAATCTATTGCCGATGATATAAGATCAATCTTTGAGTTTATGCTTAATGAAGGTTTTGTAGTAGAAAAAGCCATTCCAATGGTTAAATATGGGTGGAACGACAGTTTATCTATGGACGATAATAATAGTTACAGTTTTTGCTATAGGAATATATCTTATTCAAAACATGCCAATGGAATGGCAATAGATTTAAATCCAAAATTTAATCCATTAAGATACAAATATGAAGATCGCCCAAATGAGCCAATAGGTGCTGTATTAGACACAACAGTTAACGGCACTCTTTACCCGGGGCATCCAGTAGTAGAGAAGTTTATACGAAAAGGATTTCGTTGGGGACATACATTTTCAAGATTTTATGACGATCATCATTTTGAAAAGAGATAAAAAAAGTGATTGAGGCAATTCTCAACCACTCTCTCTTAAAGGATCGGATATATATATCATTTATTTCAGCTCAATAATGAGTCTAATAAATCTTTTATTTCAGCTCCTGAAGGACTTGGTGCATAAGCATCTACAATGTTGAAATCCTTATCAATTAAAAGGAATCGAGGTATAAATTGAAGAATCCATTCCTCTTGTAGTTTACCATCCACTGAATGATACTGTTTTAATTGTTTTGGATTTGATTCTAAGTATTTAAGCCATACCTCGCTATTTTTATCGGTTGAAATCGGTAAGAATACAATTTCATCTGAATTATACTTAGTGGCTAATTCTTCGTAAAAAGGGGCTTCCTTAAGACAAGGACCGCACCATGTTGCCCACAGATCAACATAAATAACTTTACCTTTAAAATCACTTAGATTAATTAAATTGCCATCTGTATCGGTAAGTTCAAAATCAATTGCAGGTTTACCCGGAAACAGCTTGCTTGCTTGTGCAATTTTATAATTTATTTCTTCTGCAAAATCTTTATTCTCCATCGTTTGCGTATATGCTGATACTTCATTTGCAGTTTCGGGAGAGACATTATTGCTTAACTTGCGAACTTCAGATGCAGCTTCAAAAAGCTCAGTTGTTCTTTGAGGAATAGTAACTTCACTAAAGAAAAGCGCGTGACTTAAACTATCATTTGATCTGGAAAAAACATCTCTTACTACTGCTACATCTAAGTACTTTGGATCGTTTATTTCTTCAATAATTGGTCTAATATATTCTGACATTGACTCTAACTGTGTAGTCCTATCAGGCAATTCAAACTTATTATTATTCCTTTCTTTTGCAAATCCTGCATAGGTAGGATAACTCATGTAACTATTAACTATATCTGCTTTTATACGAGCGGCTTCTAAACTTTTAAACTCTTCAGTAGCAGCAGACAAAGTATCTAATTGATGAAAACGAATAGCAGCCAAACTATCAATGGTATTCTTGGTAGCTAAAAAGTCGCCCGTTATATTTCTACCTGCCTCAAGAAATGAACCACCCTTTGGGAAAAGACGTAATTTCATATAGTTATTTACAGAAGAACCTATACCACTGAACTCAGCCTCACTATTATCTTGAGAAATCTTTACCGTGAGATCATCTCCCGGACTAAGATATAAGGTATTACGAGAGATATTGTAGTAAACAGGATCTTTTATTGTCAATATAGTATCAAAATAACCCTGCTCATCTGTTTTAAGTATGACATCACGACTATTTCCTAATAATGAAGAGGCACCATTGTAACTCATTCTCACTTCTTGTGAACCCATATCAATCAGCTGACCTTTTAGACGTACTGTTTGATTAGTAGACTCCTTCTTCCCTTCACAAGCTAAAAGTATAGCTGAGAGAATGATTAAAACATAAAATACATGATTTGATTTCATTTTATGGAATTTATTAATTGTTAGTTCTTATATATACTTTTAACTGCTTTAATATCTATTTTGAGTTAATTCGCCTCCGCTACTTTCTATCTCGGTATTTGGTATCGGAGCAGCATATCTTCTTGAGTTTGGTTCAATTGTATAAGTAATAATACCAGTTGATGGGGTAACAGTTGAACTATTATATCCATAAAAGCTACGAGTTATTGCTCCAACATCATCTGTTGAGTCTTCATTATTATTTAACCTTCTAATATCAAACCATCTTTGCGAAAAAGGCATTTCTCTTCTTCTCTCCTCTAAGATAAGGGTAAGAGCTTCGCCACTATTAGCTGCGGTAAGGTATTTAGCTGAATTAGGTGCACTATCGTCTATCCTGTTTTCTCTTAGTTTATTAACAGCATCTAATGCAGGTGATAACTGTCCGAGGCGGGCATGAGACTCAGCTTTTATTAAAAGCATCTCAGCAACGGTAGGTCCCGATGGTATTCTGTCTTTAAAGAAAAAGATATATCCGGGATATTCGTACGGAGGATTTGTTACTCCTCTATCGAATGAATAATTATCTACAATATGATACTTATATCTCAAATCATAATCTGTATCGTATAATGATAATAGTTCCGGACTTGGTATATACCACCATGACTCATGATACATAAGTCTAAAGTAATACAACTCTTTCCACTCCATCATATCGGTCAGATCCGACTGGTTATCGTGAGTATAAGGATAGAGTACGGGCACTTGCACACCTCCCACATTTACGTTGGACGGGATA
This sequence comes from Fermentimonas sp., assembly GCA_035307185.1. Classification (GTDB taxonomy): domain Bacteria; phylum Bacteroidota; class Bacteroidia; order Bacteroidales; family Dysgonomonadaceae; genus Proteiniphilum. The sequence goes on from DATGMV010000036.1 coordinate 6,109, forward strand.
GAACTATAACGCATATCAGTATTATAATTCATCAGCACATCATGAGCCTCCAATGCAACATTGGCATACTCCAACGCCTTATTATAGTCGTTACGGTTTAGCCAATATCTTGCAGCAAATGCATTTGCTGCTCCTTTACTTCCACGCCACGATCTGTATTTATTATTCACTATATCCATATTTTTCGTAAGCTTTAACGCTTCGTCCAGATCCCTTTCGATGAATTCGTACGTTTCTTTTATTGTACTTCTAATATATGACTCATCAAAACTGGTAGACTGCTTAAGCACAATACCGGGTTCGTCTGCATTTGCTTCTGTAAATGGCAGTGAATATGTTTGGACTAGATTCCACATGCTTATCGCTCTAATAAGGTGGGCTTCATATTTTATCTGCTCTTTTTCTTGATCTGAACCTGTTACTTTCGGAAGATATGACAGAATCATATTTGCATTAAAAATTTTTCTATATTCACTCTGCCAGAAATTTTCTCTTGCATCAAAAGGTAAATTTTCTGTATCCCAGGTAGCAAATTGTACACCTGCAACAGAATACGAATTAGCCCTTGCATCGTATAGTTCCGGGAGTAATCCGTAGTCGTCTGAACTATAAATTGCGGCTCTATTAGACTCCTGATAAAATGGATGTATCGGTTGTGGAATTGCAATGATATCCTAAAACTCTCTACATTTCTTTTAACCGATTTACAAAAAAATAAAGAATAAATGACATAACAAAACATATTGGCAGCTTTAACAATTTAAAACCACAAACATCA
>DATGMV010000037.1:0-7135 GCA_035307185.1 Fermentimonas sp.
TCGTAATAACCATCATCAATTAGTTGATCTTCTAGGTAATTATAAAACTCCTCTTCTGTGATATGCACTGTAGACCAGTAGCTGGAAGTTGAAGTTGCACCCTCTACAGATTGCTCTGCTACAACTGGCTCCTGCACATCCGCAGCCCCATTGTTATTAGTCAAGAAGTTGATCATAAAATACAATCCCAAAAACATTGCAGCCATATATACCCATGGTTTTGCTCTGTCCCACATAGTAATTTTAACTGGCGCTTGAAACTCTTTTTCAGGAAGTAGATTCATTATTTCTTCATTAAAATTCTCGAAATAATTATCGGGCACCTTAAATGGAGTCTTATTTTTATCTATGTCTTGTAATTTGTTAAAATTAGCTTTCATTACATTCTTTTTTGCGCGTTTCTGTAGAATAGACTTTTCGATTTGCAAAAGGTTTAACCCGGTTCGCCTAAAAATTTCTCAACTTTCTTAACGGCATGATGATAAGAAGCTTTTAATGCACCAACAGAGGTGCCAAGAATTTCAGAAATATCATCATACTTCATATCCTCAAAATACTTCATCTGAAATACCAATCTCTGTTTCTCGGGAAGAGTAAGCAATGCTTTTTGCAGCAATAATTGAGCTTCATCACCATCAAAATATGTGTCGCTCTCCAATGTGTTAATCAAAAAAGAATCATCCTCATCAATAGAAATGTTATTCTGATTTCTTTTCTTATTTATAAAAGTAATACTTTCGTTAATGGCAATTCGGTAGAGCCAAGTCGAAAGTTTGGCATCTCCCCTGAAGTTTTCAAGATTAGTCCAGGCTTTAATAAAAACATCTTGTAAAATATCGTTGGCATCATCGTGAGAAAGCACCATCTTCCTTATTTGCCAGTAAAGTCTTTCGCTATACTCAGATACAAGATTAGCAAAACCCCTCCGCACGGTATGCGGATCTCTTAATTCTATGAGCAGTTGGTCATCATCTATCATTGTAAATACAATTGGGTTTCCATGCAAAGATAAAAGATTTTTTTAACTTATATCAGTTGTTGTTACCTTTTTCAAACCATATGACGAAATTTACCGCAGTCTCCGGGTTTTGCTGCCACCACTCAAGCGACTCGGGAATATATGATACTGAAATATAACGGCAATATGTGTCGTAATACTCAGAATGTGCAATACGTGAGAAAAACGGAATGTAGAATGTCCAGAGAATACCCTCCCTGTCTCCCTTACTCTCTCTCTCAAGCACTTTCATAATCTCCAAATTAATAGTTTTAAAGAGCGTAAACTCGTCCAAACTTTCAGAAATTGAGTCTAACGAATCCTTGGTAGATGTTATGGCGTGATACACAAAATTCCTATTTAGTCCGTCCTCCGTAGACAATGGAGGAATTTCATCGGGCTGAAGAGCATCTTCACTAACATTCTTCAACAATTGCTGCTGAATAAACGACCTTTCCACGGGCTCCTTCGGTTTAGTAATCTGCATAGTTTGCAAAAGCTCTGCAAATGCATTCTTAGATCTTTTGCTATCCGGCTCTAACAGCAGAAACATTTGAAAAGATAAAATACTCTGAACCCACAAGCCCTTATCTCTAAGCGCATAAGCATTCAAAAGAAAAGCACCGCTATGCGATTTATCCAAATCTATTGCCTTCTTCACATGCTCCAATGCTTTGTCGGTATCTCCTTTTTTAAAATAATTGAGAGCCAGATTAAAATATAAAAGCGAAATATCTCCATTCTTCTCTAACCCCATATGTAGCAGCTCAATGGCTTCGTCAATCTGTTTCATTTCGGCAAGTGCCTCACTCTTCACTGCATATGCACCCGGCGAAAGTTCTTCGTTGTTAGAATCAATAACCAACGAGCTATATATCGAAGCATTCTCAAAATCACTTAACGCAAGATACGAAAGCGATAACTCATACAAAGCAAAAACATGCGTTGAATCTAATTCCAATACTTCGTTATATCTATCTATTGCCTCTTCAAATTCTCCGGCGTCGTGCAACTCTATACCTTCCTCAATGAGTGACTCCACACTTTGTACCTGCCCCAATAGTGTAACAGAAAAGATGGTAGTAAACAGAGATATTAAGACTACAAATTTTCTCATAAATAATTATTTTGGTTAGATAAAAGTAAGACAAAAAAAGCAATTACTGATTTTAAAAATAGACAATAGTCCAATTTGTAACACAAATAAACAAATTGCAATTTTAAAGCTATCAATTTTTACTTTTATTTGAAAGAACATCAACTTTGAGAGTTGTGGAAATTAAGCTACCTTTGCAAAATTCTATTCAGACACATTTTAATTAGGTTATTACAATATGGATTGGTTAGTTCAGTTGGTTACTGGTTCCGGCGTTGCTCACGCCATTTTTGTATTGGCTGTGGTAATTTCAGCAGGTTTATTATTAGGAAAGATTAAAATCTTTGGTATCTCGCTCGGCATCACATGGATCCTCTTCTTTGGTATCTTCTTAGGGCATTTGGGATTGAAAATAGATCCTGAAGTTATGCATTTCATGAAGGAGTTCGGACTCATACTATTTATCTACTCAATTGGTATGCAGGTTGGTCCCAGTTTCTTCTCATCGTTCAGAAAAGGCGGCATTACACTAAACCTGCTTGCTACCGGGGTAGTACTTCTTGGCGTCGTAACCACAGTTGTTATACATTATATAACCGGCACACCCATTGCAACCATGGTTGGTATTCTTTCCGGTGCTGTTACCAATACACCCGGACTTGGAGCTGCACAACAAACATTTACCGATATAACCGGAACCACCGATCCTACAATTGCTACAGCATATGCAATTGCATACCCGCTTGGAGTAGTTGGAATCATTATTACGCTTGTACTGCTAAAAAGTATATTTAAAATTGATCAAAAAAAAGAGGTTCAAACACTTGAAGATAGCGATGGATTGAAGAAAACCGAGGCTCAAATGTTCTCTATACAGATTAAGAACCCCTCTATCTTAGGAAAAAATATAAAAGAAATAAAATCACTAATAGAAAAGGATTTTGTTATCTCGAGGGTGCTGCACTCAAAAACAGGACTGCTTGAAGTTCCTAAAACAGAAACCAAGCTTTTCGAGAATGATAAAGTTCTTATAGTCTCCAACCTCAACAATATTAATATCATTGAGGCACTTTTGGGAGAATTAATTGATATGAATCGTGAGGACTGGAATAAGCTCGATTCTCAACTTGTATCCAGAAGGATAGTAATTACAAAAACTGAAATAAACGGTCGCTCATTAGGAGCACTAAAGCTAAGAAACAACTTTGGAGTAAATATAACCCGTGTAAACCGTGCCGGTGTTGATCTTATAGCCGATTCGGGTCTACAGCTTCAGGTGGGCGATAGAGTAACAGTGGTTGGCTCTGAAGATGCCATTGCAAATGTTGAGAGGTATCTGGGTAATTCAATGAAACGACTAAGAGAGCCCAATCTTATTTCAATATTTATAGGTATTGCATTGGGTGTATTGCTCGGAAGTATACCAATTATGTTTCCGGGAATACCACAACCTGTCAAGCTCGGACTAGCGGGCGGTCCGCTTATTGTTGCAATACTGCTAAGTAAATTTGGTCATAAGCTTAAGCTTGTTACATATACCACTATGAGTGCCAACCTCATGCTAAGAGAGGTAGGTATAGCAATATTCCTTGCATGTGTTGGATTGGAAGCGGGTGGCAGTTTCATAGAAACCATAGTAAATGGTGGTTACAAATGGATAGGCTATGGAGTAATAATCACACTTATCCCAATATTAACCATGGGAATAATTGGTAGAAAAGTATATAAGGTAAACTACTTCACACTTATGGGTATGATTGCGGGAAGTATGACCGACCCTCCTGCACTTTCTTTTGCCAATACAACTGCAGGAAACGACATCCCCGCGGTAGGCTATGCCACTGTTTATCCTTTAACAATGTTTCTCAGGGTGATTACAGCACAGCTGCTGATACTTATTTTCATGTAAGCAAATACATAATTTTACACAAACTGATATTTGTTTTTATACAAACTTACTTTCATTTTAATTAAAAATAAACAGTGAGTATTATCGCAATCGTTTGCATCCATCACAACTCAAAAGTTGTTTAAATTCACTTAGTTAGTTGCTGAAACATTGTAGATTTGCTCCAACTGAGAGAGTGATTAACTAATGATATAATCTATATGGCGCTGTTAACTTTTCAATTAGATTACCATACTGCATGGGGGCAACAAGTTTGTATATGTGGTTCACTCCCTCAAATGGGAGAGTTCGACGAATCTAAAGCATTGGAGCTTACTTACGATGGTAATCGCTGGTTTACCGATATAAATGTTTCTGAATCAACAGAGATAAGCTACTACTATTTCATAAAGCAGGGTAGCGGAATCTTGCGCCGTGAGTGGGGTGAAAATCGAAAGGTTTACATCATAAAAAGCAAGAAACAGTTTCTGTTTCAAGACCTTTGGAAAGATAAACCCTACCATTCATATCTTTACTCCTCCGTTTTTAGCGACACACTATTTCGCCGGAAGAAATCGCCACTGCCCACAAGATACTTCACTCAATCGATATTACTAAACGTAATTTGTCCTTACGTCAGAACCAACCAAGTGCTTTGTATAAGCGGAGATAACGACGCCTTGGGCAACTGGGAGCTCTCAAAAGCTTTGCCGCTAACTACAATAGAAAATGGCATTTGGCAAATTGTATTAGATGCAAAAAAACTACCCGCAAAGTGCAGTTATAAGTTCGTAATTATAGACAAAGCAACAGGTGAGGCTGTATATTGGGAAGATGGAGGAAACAGAATATTATATGCAGTAAAAGCACATAAGAACGACACTGTTTTTGCCGAAACAGCATTAGTGTTTCATTATAACAACTTCAAGTTTAAGGGCATCGGCACATCTATACCTGTTTTTTCATTAAAAACAGATAACAGCTTTGGAATTGGAGACTTTAGCGATCTTCGGAAGATGGTCGATTGGGTATCACTAACCGGTCAGCATCTCATTCAACTTCTCCCTGTAAACGATACAACAACCACTAAAACCTGGCGCGACTCATATCCATATAGCGCAATATCAATAAATGCACTGCATCCAATTTATTTGGGATGCAACGACTATCCACTTAAAAACAAAAAGAAATATAAATCATACATCAATAAAGCTGCAAAGCTAAATAGCTTATCACAAGTAGATTACGAAAAGGTATATGAGCTGAAAGAAAGCTATAGTCGCGATCTCTTTAAACAGGAAGGCGAAAAGGTTTTATCTTCAAAAGAGTATACAGAGTTTCACAACAGAAACAGGTACTGGCTTTTTGCATACGCCTGTTATTGCTACCTAAGAGATAAAAGTGGTTCTGCCAAGTTTACCAACTGGGGCGAGTATAGCTTGTATGATGAGAAACTATTGCAAAAAATGATTGAGGAGTCTGCCGAAGCAAAACATGAAACAAGCTACTACTGTTTTGTGCAGTACCTTCTTCATAAACAGTTCTCCGGAGTAAAAGAGTATGCACACAGCAAAGGCATCTCTCTCAAAGGCGATATACCAATAGGGATAGATAGAGACAGCATTGATGCATGGACCGATCCGCATCTTTTCAATATGGACACACAAACCGGTGCGCCGCCCGACGATTTCTCGTACTTTGGGCAGAATTGGGGCTTCCCAACATATAACTGGAAAGCAATGGAAGATGGTGGCTATGCATGGTGGATTGGTCGTTTTAAGAAGATGTCCGACTATTTCGATGCATACAGGATAGATCATATACTTGGGTTCTTCAGAATCTGGGAGATACCTCTAAATGCCGTACAGGGTTTACTCGGATACTTCAATCCGGCACTCCCTTATTGGGCCGAAGAGATAAACAATGAAGGCATTCCGTTTGATGAAAAAAGAATGGTTGAACCATTTATTCACGAACATTTTCTTAATGATATCTTTGGCGAATATACCGAAGAGGTGAAAAATGAGTATTTAGATGTTTCGGGATGGGAGCTATTTAAGTTAAAGCCATTTTGCAATACACAGCAAAAAATAAAATCTTTATTTGCTGATAAAGACGTTGCAAAGAATAATATAATACGCGAAGGTTTGTATTCTCTTTGCACAGAAGTGCTATTCGTTAGAGATCCTAATGATAGAAACCGCTACCACCCTCGTATAACAGCCCAATACACATATTCATACAAATACCTCGACCAAAACGTAAAAGAAGCTTTTAATCGACTCTACGACAGGTTCTATTTCAACAAACACAACTATTTCTGGCGTGAGCAGGCAATGAAAAAGCTGCCACCACTCATCTCATCCACAAATATGATGGTATGCGGCGAAGACTTAGGAATGGTACCCGATTGTGTACCATCTGTAATGGACGAACTACAAATATTAAGTCTCGAAATTGAGCGAATGCCAAAAAGTGCACAATACAAATTCACCAATCTTGCCACGGTACCATACTTGTCGGTATGCACAACATCCACCCACGACATGTCGCCAATAAGATTATGGTGGACCGAGAACAGAGACGTTACACAACTCTATTATAACCAAGTACTTCAATTAGAAGGGGAGGCACCCCAAGAGTGCTCAACCCAACTTTGCCGGATGATAGTAGAAAATCATTTACGATCGAATGCAATGTGGGTTATACTCCCTTGGCAAGACTGGTTATCTGTAGACTCCAAACTTCGTAAGCCCGACTATGAATCTGAGCGTATAAATGTACCTGCAAACCCCAATAACTATTGGAGATACAAAATGCACATATCGCTCGACGATCTGCTCAAAGAAAGTGAGTTCAATGAAACTATAAGAAATTTAGGTGATTCTGTGAAGTAAGATTGTTTGTAAGTGTAATTGCAATAGTTTACGTCATCTCTAATTTTTCTCTGGTGGATACCTTTACTTTTTACTGATTTAGCCTTGAGTACGTTCTTTTCATATAAAAATCCTTTACCCAATCGCCAAATGCTTTATTGGTAAGTATCTTATCTACGATCTCGCTGTTCTGTTCTACCCTGCTAATTAGTACATCAATGAAGTTATCATCAAATGCAAATTTGAAAGTGTCTAATCTGTTTACTTTTGCCTGTTTC
>DATGMV010000038.1:0-11094 GCA_035307185.1 Fermentimonas sp.
CATTCTCTATTGAGAACGATCTATTTCTTGAGATAATTATCGAGCTCGCCAATAAGCGAATCTATCTTATCTTCAAAGGGTTTCGTATTATTCTTATCACCGAGAGTAAAATTCTCTGCCAATGCCTGTATGGCTGTCATAACCACAAAGTCTTGTGTTGTTAATTTAGATTCACCTCCTCCAAATGCAACACGGTATTGGTTTATTTTTGTATTAATCTTCTTTTCAGCAGCTCTAAAAGCCTCTTCTTCAGATCTTTTAATCTTTAAAGGGTACCTTTCGCCGGCAATCTCTAATGTTAATAAAAACTTTTCGTCTCCCATGACATAAATTTGATTTCTATCTTAATAAATTTATGCACTTGTCTACTTCCCGCACCAACTTAGATAATTTTAATTTCGCGGTTTCAACGTCCACCGACGCGGCGGTAATTGTTCTCGCGGTTTTCAAACCATCATATCTTGTTTTCAATTGTTGTAAATCGCTAACAGCTGAATCAATTTGCTTTTGTTTAGACTCAACTTCAGACTTCAATCTACTATTCTCTGCTTTTAAAGAGTCGCATAAAAACAAAACCTGTTTTATACGCACCTCCAGATCAACAAGTAGTTTATTTTTTTCGTCGGTCATTTATAACGAATATGAAAACAAATATTCACGCAAATATAGGTATTGAAATAGAGTTTCACAAATTAATTAAACCTTATTTTTCAAATTTTCACTGCTTTATAAGCATTTCTGGATTGTTTGCTTCAGATTTAATAACTTTGCACTATATAAATGATATACATACGGTATGGAAATTAACATAAAAGTTAGTCAAGAAATTTTGGAAGTCTGCCCTAATTTTAAATTTGCAGCAATAAAGTGTAAGGTAAAAAACAGTAGCTATAACGAAATGCTTTGGAAAGAGATAAATAACTTTGCGGTCAAATTTGTAGCGGAATATAAGATGGAAGATATTAAAAAACGGTCTGCTATTGCAGCAACTCGTGAGGTGTACAAAAATCTGGGAAAAGATCCTAACAGATATCGCCCTTCGGGAGAAGCTTTGTGCAGGAGAATTTTAAAAGGACAAGGACTATATCAAATTGACACATTGGTAGATTTAATCAATCTTATTTCTCTTAAAACCGGATACTCAATTGGAGGCTTTGATGCTGATAAGATTAAAGGCAATCTTATACTGGGGGTAGGGAATGCAGGTGAACCGTTTGAGGCTATTGGTCGCGGAAATATGAATATTGAGGGACTACCGGTATATCGAGATTCAATTGGTGGTATTGGAAATCCCAGCAGTGATGAAGAAAGGACTAAAATATATTCAGAAACAACTCATCTTTTGATGTTGATAAATGGTTATTCGGGTGCAGAAGGCTTGGAAGAGGCAGTTGAATACTCTAAGGATTTGCTCCAAAAGTATGCTGAGGCTGATGAAATTGTTATTTCGTTATAAATTAGGATGACTGTTTTTATCTTTTTAATCGAATCCTAAATGTTGTACCCAGTCCTTCTTGCGACTGCTTAACATAGATTTCTCCTTTGTGGTTCACCTCTATAATTCGTTTAACAAGGGAAAGACCTAAACCCCAACCACGATCCTTAGTTGTATATCCGGGTAAAAAAACAGATTTTAATTTAGATTTAGGTATTCCTTTTCCGCTATCGGCAATATCAAGAAAAACGTACTTTTCGTTATAGGATATTTTGTAAGAAATTTCTCCTTCTCCCTTCATTGCATCTACTGAATTCTTAGTTATATTCTCAATCACCCACCCAAATAGGGATTCATTTAGTTTTACTGTTAAAGACTCTTCAGGAAATATCAAATTAAATGAAACCCTTTCTGAGACGCGTTTTTCCATATATAAAACGGAGTTTTTAACAACCTCTTGAAGAATTTCCGGCTTTAAGTTGGCAGCTGTGCCTATTTTTGAAAATCTCTCGGCTATCATTTGCAATCTATCAACATCTTTATCTATCTCTACTATCATATGTTCATCTAATTCTTTCAATTTCAGGTATTCAGACCATGCCATAAGTGAAGAGATTGGTGTGCCCAACTGATGAGCTGTTTCTTTAGATAGCCCCACCCATATCTTATCTTGTTCATATTGCTGAGACCTGTTAAGAGCAAAAAATGCTAATGCAATAAATATAGATATTACAAAGAGTTGAAGATAGGGATATAATTGCAGACGTTTGAGAATATATGAGTCGTCATAATAGAGCATCTGGTTCAAATCCTTCAGCACAATTGGTTCATGTGTGTTAGAGAATTTATCAATCTTCTTTTTCAGGAAATGTTGAGCATCCATTTTTGGAAGTTTTATGTTGTGTGCCACATACTTATCATTACTCTTATCATGAAGTATTATTGGTATTGTGGTGTTAGTCTGCAAAATCTTTAAAACCAACTCCAGATCTGGATTAACCTCTGTATTTATCATTGCTTGAGTTGCAAGCGCCCACACTTCCATCTTATTACGCTCTTCTGCAGCTAATTGCCTCACCAGCAAATTAGAAACTATCAGCGACAATAAAGCAACTATTACTGCTATCGCAACAAAAAATATAGTTTGTGAGTTGCCGGTTTTATTAAAGGTCATTTTGTTATATCTTTAATTATTCTCCACTCTTTAGGATAAAGATTATTTGCTCTATTTCCAATATTTTTCACGAATCCAATTGGTTCTTTTTTAAAAGTAAGAAGGATGAAACCTTTGGGTGAATCGGGTAAGCTTATTGCCTCTCTTCTCAAGTATGCGATAGCTTCGGTGTATGAGAGGTCTTTCTTTCCAAAAGAACTACTATTTAACTCCAAGCTCATTGCAAGTACATGAGAGGGTATAAAATCTTTGCCTTTAAGCTCACCTATTTCAATTCCCATAGACACAATTTTAAGACTATGTTTTAAGTTTAATAGAGTGGTTAGATGGGCTTTAGGCAGTGCTATTATTCTATTATTGTGTTCTAAGTAATCAAACTCATCTGGGCTGTATAAATACTTTGAGTATTGCGAACTATCTTTTAGAAATATCGAAGAGGATTTGTTGTTTTTCTTCCCTTTTTTATTGCTCTCCAAATTATTTTTGTGCTGCAATACCTGATTTTCGGATCTATTTGAAGTAGATTTTCTAAGTACTGTAATAAATAACCCCTCCCCTTTCGTTTTGTGTGGAAAAAAACGATATCCTTTTGCTTCTTCATGGAAAGAAGGAGTTATATTATACTCTTTATCAATTTTAATTTCTATGAACTCAGCACCTAACTCGTTGGCTATATATAAAGCATTATCTTCATTCTCTAAAGTGTTGTAGGTGCATGTGCTGTAAATGATTACACCTCCGGGTTTTAGTGTAGGCCATATATCATCTAATATTTTTTTCTGACGAGCTGCACACATCTTCACGTTGGTTGTAGTCCACTCTTGTATTGAGATTTCATCTTTTCTAAACATCCCTTCACCTGAGCAGGGTGCATCTACCAATATAAGGTCGAAGTCAACTTCTGTTTTTAGAAAATCTTTTGCTTCATTATTTGTTACAACACTGGCGGAGTGACCAAACTTTATCATTGTTTCCGATAGAATATTTGCACGATGTCTTATAATCTCGTTGCTCACTAACAGGCTACCCTGAGGTAAAACAGAAAGCAGGTCAGTTGATTTTCCGCCTGGTGCAGCACATAGGTCGAGACATGTAACCGGATCCTTAAACAGCTGGCTTACTATATTCGCTATAAACATTGAGGATGCTTCTTGCACATAGTAGTAACCGGCATGAAATAATGGATCGAAAGTAAAGGATGGACGCTCTTTAAGATAACTTCCATACTTTGACCAAGGGACTGGTGTTTCAATGGAATCAAAAGGATGTAAAGGGTTTCGCTGAATTTTGAAAGGGTTGAAACGAATACTTACGGGAGACTCTTTCTTTAATGCAGAAAGGAATGAATCTGTGTCTGACTCAAGTAATTTGGATATAGATGCGAGAAAGTCGGGAGGCAAATTCATTATCCTTATGTTTTGTAATGCAAAGATAACATCGAACAATCAATTCAGCAAAATCTTACTACATATCTATAGGATTTGATTCTTAAAATATTGTACCTTTGTAATTACACTTTATAAAACAAATATGGAATGAAAAAAAATCTAATTTTGGTAGGTTTGCTGTTCACAATGGTTATTATGGCGCAGCAAAGACCAGATCCTCAGCCGTCACCGGAAACATCAGAAAAATTTAATGTGGGAATGGCAGGATACTCATTTGTTCATTTTGATCTTGACCAGACTCTTGATATGATGGAGAAGTGTGATATAAAATATTTATGTATTAAGGATTTTCATTTGCCATTTAACAGTACCGATCAAGAGATTGCAGATTTCCATACTAAACTATCATCAAAAGGTGTAACAGGTTATGCAGTAGGTCCAATATACATGCGTTCGAAAGAGGAGATTGACAACGCATTTGAATACGCAAAAAGAGTTGGTGTGGAATTAATTGTTGGTGTTCCAAATTATGAACTGCTACCATATGTGGATCAAAAAGTTAAGGAATATGATTTCAAGTATGCAATTCATCTTCATGGTCCCGACATTGCACTTTATCCTGATGCTGATGATGTTTGGGAAAATGTAAAGGATCTAGATCCACGTATTGGAATGTGTTTGGATATTGGTCATGATACGCGTAACGGAAAGGATCCTGTTGAAGATCTTAAAAAATACCACTCACGTGTTTTCGATGTTCACATTAAAGATGTTACAGGAGCCTCTAAAGAAGGATACTCTGTTGAGATTGGTCGTGGCATTATAGATATTCCTGCATTTGTCAATATGCTTCGCGAAGTTGGCTACACAGGCGTTTGCAGCCTTGAGCATGAGCGTAATATGAAAGATCCGCTTCAAGGTATTGCCGAATCAATTGGTTATTTCAGAGGAGTTATAGCAACTACAAAGTAGATCGAATATTTTAAGTACTATTTGAGAACGGCTAACTACGGACACTCTTCTATAGTCGTTTGTGGCAAAACAATATAAATAGTCTTTTTTAATGAAACAGACACTCTATTTAATTCCCGTGTTAATGGGAGAATCAACGGTAGATAAGGTTATTCCTGCATATAATACTGGAATAGTTTCAGGTCTTAAGTTTTTTATCGTTGAAAATATCAGAACTGCCAGACGTTTCTTAAAGAAATGTGACCCGGAAATTGATATTGATTCTCTTACATTTTTCGAATTAAATAAACACACCAACAAAAATGATATTTCCGGTTTTTTGGATCCAATGAAATCTGGAAACAGCATTGGTATTATGTCTGAGGCAGGATGTCCGGGAGTTGCTGATCCCGGTGCTGATGTTGTTGAAATTGCTCAACAGAAAGGCTATAAAGTTGTGCCTTTAGTAGGTCCGTCATCAATTCTGATGTCATTAATGGCGTCTGGATTTAATGGACAGAGTTTTGCTTTCCATGGTTATCTACCTATAGATTCAAATGAGAGAGCAAAGAAAATCAAACAGCTTGAAAGTCGTTCTTACAGTGAAGATCAAACACAATTATTTATCGAAACACCATACCGTAATATAAAACTTGCCGAAGACATTTTACAGCTTTGTAAAGCACAGACAAAACTTTGTATTGCATCAAATATTACGAATGATGATGAATATATAGTTACAAAGTCGATAAAAGAATGGAAAGGCAAGTTGCCCGACATTAATAAAAAACCGACCATTTTCCTTATTTACAAAGGTTAATCATAACTATTATTTATTGAAATATAGAAAACCGAGATTATAAATTGAAAATTCAAAATAATATACAACTCCAAAAATATAACTCCTTTGGTACAATGGCAGTTGCTAAGTTATTCTGCGAACCACAAAACCAAAAGGAACTTTCTGAGGTATTAAATGCATTTCCAAATGAGAAGAAATTAGTGCTTGGAGCAGGATACAATCTTTTTTTCACAAAAGACTTCGATGGTTTAATTATTAAACCGGGAATGAAAGAAATTAATATCATATTTGAAAATGAAAATTATGTAGAAATTGAAGCAGATGCTTCTGTTGAGTGGGATATACTTGTTGGAAAATGCGTTTCGAAGGGGTACTCAGGAATTGAAAATCTTTCACTTATACCCAGTTCTGTTGGTGCAAGCCCTATTCAAAACATAGGTGCATATGGAACTGAAGCCAAAGACACAATAGTTTTAGTAAAAGCAGTTGATAATGAGACTGGTGATATTAGAGAATTCACTAACGAAGAGTGCGAATTCGGATATAGAGATAGTTTATTTAAGCGAACCTGTAAATATACTATAACATCTGTTGTTTTCAGATTGTCTAAATCATTTAACTATAAAGAAAAATATATTGATCTTAGCCGTGAATTGGAAGGTGTTGAATCACCCACAATTTCACAAGTAAGAGATGCGATAGTAAAAATTAGAACTCGAAAATTGCCCGACACAGCGATTTTACCAAATGCGGGTAGTTTTTTTAAAAATCCTGTATTGACAAAAGAACAAAAAGATGCACTTCAGAAAAAGTTAGTAGATGCTCCTACTTATAACGTAGGGGATAACAAGTATAAAACATCTGCTGCATTTCTTATAGAGAAAGCCGGATATAAAGGTAGAAGACATGGCATGGTTGGCACATATGAGAATCATGCACTGGTAATTGTTAACTACGGAACTACCAATGGAAAAGATATTGCTGATTTTGCATTTGAGATACAGGGAGAGGTATTGAAACAATTCGATATTCTACTGGAACCGGAAGTATGGATTTTTTAAAACATCTATTATGTCATCATTTATAATTGAAGGAGGTCACACATTAAAGGGTAGCATTACGCCACAAGGTGCAAAAAATGAAGCGTTACAAGTAATTTGCGCAACTCTTCTCACAAAAGAGGAAGTAATAATTGAAAATATACCGGATATTCTTGATGTGAACAAGCTAATTGAGCTACTTCAAGATATGGGTGTAACTGTTAAAAAATTATCTACCGACTGTTATTCCTTTTATGCAGAAAATATTAATCTGGAGTTTACCAGCACGGAAGATTTCAGACAAAAAAGTGCAGCATTAAGAGGGTCAATAATGGTTGTTGGTCCACTTTTAGCTCGTTTTGGTGAAGTTGTTGTACCAAAACCCGGAGGTGACAAGATTGGCAGGCGACGCTTAGATACTCACTTCAATAGTATTATGAGCTTGGGTGCTAAGCTGATTATTGATGAAAAGAAACAGTTTTTTAAGCTATCTGCAGATAAGCTTAAAGGAAGTTATATACTTCTTGATGAAGCATCAGTTACAGGTACTGCTAACCTATTGATGGCAGCTGTACTGGCAGAAGGTGAAACAATAATATATAACGCTGCCTGTGAACCATATTTAGAGCAGTTGAGCAAGATGTTGGTGAGAATGGGAGCAAAAATTGATGGTATTGGTTCAAACAAACTCATAGTTAGAGGGGTGACTTCATTAGGAGGCTGCAAACACAGGTTATTACCCGATATGATAGAAACAGGCAGTTTTATTGGAATGGCTGCCATGACTTCTTCGGAATTAACTATAAAAAATACATCTGTCGAGAATCTAGGAATTATTCCTGAGAGCTTCAGAAGATTAGGTATAACGGTGGAACAGCGCGGTGATGATTTATATATTCCCAAACATGAAGATTATTCAATTGAATCTTTTATGGATGGGTCGATACTTACAATTGCAGATGCTCCTTGGCCTGGCTTAACTCCTGATTTATTAAGTGTGATGCTGGTAGTGGCAACTAAAGCTAATGGCAGTGTACTTATTCATCAAAAGATGTTTGAGAGCAGACTATTTTTTGTTGACAAACTAATTGATATGGGTGCTCAAATAATTCTGTGTGACCCTCACAGAGCAGTGGTTATCGGGCAAGGCAAAAAACTGAAACTAAAAGGAATGATTATGACATCTCCCGATATTCGTGCAGGGATTTCTCTTCTTATTGCTGCAATGTGTGCTGAAGGTAAAAGTATAATTCATAATATAGATCAGATAGATCGGGGGTATCAATATATTGATCAGAGGTTAAATTCATTAGGTGCGTTCATAGAAAGAAATTAATTTGGTTTATATCCAACTCTTTTATTACTTTGTACCTGATTTTGTATATGTTTATCCACAAAATTTTATTACATCACATCTTCATTCCTTCCCATTTAAGGGACAGGTAGATGGATTAGTGGATAAATATTTCATTTAAAACAGACAGTTATAATTATAATAACAATCATATAAAATTATGTCAACGAACAGAGTCGTAACAGACATTAAACAGGTAACAGTACGTTTTTCAGGAGACTCCGGAGACGGAATGCAGCTATCGGGAACGCTGTTTTCCACATTATCTGCGATTTTCGGAAATGAAATATCTACATTTCCCGATTTCCCAGCAGAGATTCGCGCTCCACAAGGATCATTACACGGTGTTTCGGGTTTTCAGGTTCGTATAGGAGCAAAGGATGTTTATAATTCAGGTGATAAGACCGATGTTCTTATTGCTATGAATCCATCAGCATTAAAAGTAAATGCACAGTATCTGGATAAGGGATCAATTGTGATTTATGACAGCGATTCTTTTAAGAAAAGAGATTTAGATAAAGCTAAATTTCTTACTGAGGACCCATTTGATGAGCTTAAACTGGCAAATGTACAACCAATAGGTGTGCCAATTACTTCTCTAACAAAATCATCATTAGAAGACTCAGGGCTTGAGAATAAAGATATACTTAGAAGTAAAAATATGTTTGCTCTGGGATTAGTTTGCTGGCTTTTTAATCGTCCACTTGAGATAGCCGATAAACTATTAGAACAGAAATTTAAACGTAAACCAAAATTAGTTGAAGCAAATATAAAAGCTCTTACAGATGGTTATAACTATGGCGATAATCTACAGATAACTGCCTCTACATATAAAATTGATGTAGTTGAGTCGGGGAAAGGTTTCTACATGGATGTAAACGGGAATACAGCAACTGCTTATGGACTAATTGCAGCTGCTGAGAAAGCGGGATTGCAACTGTTTTTGGGATCCTACCCTATTACACCTGCTACAGATATACTACAAGAGCTTTCTGCCAGAAAAGATTTTGGTGTAAAAGCTTTACAAATGGAAGATGAGATTGCAGGAATCACTTCTGCTATTGGAGCAAGTTTTGCTGGCAGTCTCGCTGCAACTTCAACTTCCGGACCTGGTCTTTCTCTTAAGAGTGAGGCATTGGGACTTGCAGTGATGGCAGAACTACCATTAGTTGTAGTTGATGTTCAAAGAAGCGGTCCATCAACCGGTATGCCTACAAAAAGTGAACAGACTGATCTTAATCAGGCATTATATGGAAGAAACGGAGAAAGTCCGATGGTTGTGCTTGCTGCAACTTCACCAACCGATTGTTTTGAAAGTGCATTTGAGGCTTCAAAACTGGCATTGGAACATATGACACCTGTGATACTTCTTACAGATGGATATATAGCTAATGGTTCATCAGCATGGAAGATTCCTGAAATGGATGAGTATCCAGAAATAAAGCCACCGTATGTGCAAAACAATTTTAAAGGTAACCCAGATGATTGGACACCATTTCTTAGGGATGAAGAAACAAAAGTACGATACTGGGGTGTGCCGGGAACTCATAATTATATGCACCGAATAGGTGGTTTGGAAAAGGATAGAGTAACAGGTGTTATTTCATCAAATCCTGAGAACCACCAGTATATGGTTGATACACGTAAGAGGAAAATTGAAAAGATTGCTGATTTTATTCCTGAACAAGTGGTGTTGGGCGACAAGGATGCCGATACTCTTATTGTTGGTTGGGGTGGTACTTATGGTCATTTATTGGAAACAATGCTTCACTTACATGATAATGGCAAGAAGGTAGCACTGGCTCAATTCAGACATATTTCACCACTGCCAAGAAACACTCATGAACTACTTATGAAATATAAGAAAGTGATTGTAGCAGAACAAAACAGTGGTCAGTTTGCGGCATATTTAAGTGGTAAGTTTCAAGATCTATCAAATATTAAATCATTTAACAGAATTGAAGGACAGCCATTTAAGGTTAGCGAATTAGTAGAAGAATTCACCAAAATTATGGAGGAACAATAAAATGAGTAGTGTTGAAACAAAAAATATTGATATTAATGATATAAAGTATCAAAAATATCTACCAAAAGATTTTAAGAGTCCTAATCCAATTCGTTGGTGCCCGGGATGTGGTGATTATGCAATATTGACCTGTTTGCAAAAAGCACTTGCTGAACTAAATGTAGAACCTTGCAATACTGCGGTCATATCTGGAATCGGATGTTCGTCGCGCTTACCCTATTATATGAACACTTATGGTTTTCATAGTATTCACGGAAGAGCTAATGCTATTGCAACCGGTGTTAAAGTGGCAAACCCAAACTTGAGTGTATGGGTTGCAACCGGTGATGGTGACTCATTGGCAATTGGCGGTAACCACTTTATTCATACCATTAGGAGAAACGTTGATATCAATGTATTGCTTTTTAACAATAAGATATATGGATTAACAAAAGGACAATACTCCCCAACTTCTGAACGAGGTTTTATTTCAAAATCATCTCCATATGGAACAGTTGAGGAACCATTTCGCCCTGCTGAGTTAACTTTTGGTGCAAGAGGTACTTTTTTTGCTCGTGCACTTGATGTAGATATGAAGAACCAAGTTGAAACTCTTATAGAAGCTGCTAAACATAAGGGTACTTCTGTTGTTGAGATTCTTCAGAACTGCGTAATATTTAATGATGGTATTCATAATAAAATTAGTGACCGTTCGTGGAAAGCAGACAATACATTGCTGTTGAAGCATGGAGAAAAAATGATCTTCGGAAAGGACAACGACAAAGGGATTGTTTTAGATGGCTGGAACCTTAAGGCTGTTACAATTGGAGAAAATGGATACACATTGGATGATGTGCTGGTACATGATTCAAGCACCCAGGATAATACTCTTCATTTGAAACTTGCTCTAATGGATACAGTAGACGGACTACCGGTTGCGCTTGG
>DATGMV010000039.1:0-4941 GCA_035307185.1 Fermentimonas sp.
AAAGTTGTTTCATATAGAGGTTCAATTTGTGATACCCGCTACTCCAAATGCTGCGGAGGTATTATGGAAACCTTTGAAAATGTATGGGAGCCGTTAATTCATCCTTACCTACAAGGGAAGCCCGATAATTATAGCGGTCACCCTTTTCCCAATCTTTGCGAGGAAGAGGAAGCCGATAAATGGATAAAATCTTCGCCGGATGCATTTTGTAACACACAAGATGCCGGTGTACTTAAACAGGTTTTAAATGACTATGACCAAGAAACAGTCGATTTCTACAGATGGAACATAAGATACACTCAGAAAGAATTGTCTGAACTTATTAATAATAGAATAGGAATTGATTTTGGCAATATAATTGATTTAGTTCCTATAGAAAGAGGAGTGTCAGGTCGTATTATACTATTAAAGATTATTGGAACAGAAAAAGTTATGATTATTGGCAAGGAGCTTGAAATAAGGCGAACATTATCCAAATCGCATTTATATAGTTCTGCCTTTACTGTTGAGACTTTTGATGAAGATGATGAAGGAATTCCACAAAGGTTTATACTAACAGGTGCAGGTTGGGGGCATGGTGTTGGTTTATGTCAGATTGGGGCTGCTGTGATGGCAGATAAAGGTTACAAATATGATGAGATTCTCAAGCATTATTTTCCCGGAACTGACATTAAAACCGAGTACTAAAATTGAATAAAATACAACTGATTTAATGTTTAATATGAAAAACAATCTGAATAATAAGGTCACGTTTCGTAATCCTTGGCAATGGGTGCCCACACTCTATTTTGCCGAAGGCTTGCCATATGTGGCTGTTATGACCGTTTCGGTTATAATGTATAAACGTTTAGGCCTGTCTAATACAGATATTGCGCTTTACACAAGCTGGCTTTATTTACCTTGGGTAATAAAACCCTTCTGGAGCCCTTTTGTAGATATCCTGAAAACAAAAAGATGGTGGATTGTTTCTATGCAATTGCTTATAGGTGCAGGTTTGGCCGGCATAGCATTTACACTCCCCACCCCATTTGTTGTGCAGGCATCACTTGCTTTCTTCTGGTTGATGGCTTTCAGTTCTGCTACACATGATATTGCCGCCGATGGATTTTATATGCTTGCACTCGATGATTCTCAACAATCGTTTTTTGTTGGAATAAGAAGTACGTTCTACCGGCTTGCATCAATTACCGGACAAGGTCTATTGATAATACTTGCCGGTTTCCTCGAAAAATCTACCGGAAATATACCATATGCATGGAGTCTTACATTTTTTATAATGGCAGGGCTCTTCCTTGCATTTTTCGTATATCACCGCTTCGCATTGCCTTACCCTACAATAGATACAGGTAAAGCTGCCTATACACCAAAAGAGGTAATGAAAGAGTTTGCTAATACATTTATTACTTTCTTTACTAAAAAAGGAATTGGTCTTGCTCTTGCTTTCATTTTATTATACAGACTTGCCGAAGCTATGTTGGTAAAATTAGCATATCCCTTTCTGCTCGATCCCCGAGAGGTAGGTGGATTAGGTTTAAGTACTCAGGATGCCGGTATTGCATACGGAACAGTGGGTGTGGTTGCCCTCACTCTTGGAGGAATAATTGGAGGCATTGTAGCATCGCGCAACGGGCTAAAATATTGGCTTTGGCCAATGGCACTATCAATTACTCTACCAAATATAGCATACCTGTTTATGGCAATTTATCAACCTGAAAGTTTTATATGGATAAGTGTTGCAGTTGCTATAGAACAGTTTGGTTATGGCTTCGGATTCACTGCATATATGCTTTATATGATTTATTTTTCACAAGGAGAGCATAAAACAGCACACTATTCTATTTGCACAG
Source organism: Fermentimonas sp. (assembly GCA_035307185.1). Classification (GTDB taxonomy): domain Bacteria; phylum Bacteroidota; class Bacteroidia; order Bacteroidales; family Dysgonomonadaceae; genus Proteiniphilum. The sequence continues at coordinate 1,848 of DATGMV010000039.1, forward strand.
GTTTTATGGCACTTGGCATGATGCTTCCCGGCATGGCGGCAGGTTGGATTCAGGAACAGCTTGGTTATAAGAATTTCTTTATATTTATAATGATAGCTTCTTTAATAACTTTATTTATAATTCCTTTCATGAAAGTTGATAAGGAATTTGGAAAAGCAAAGAAAACTAAAGAAGTAGAAATAATTGAAGAATAATGAAAAAGATCATCTATTTAATAACCGTTATAACATTAATGTTAGGTTCAAATACATATGCTCAAAAGTATAGAGTTAAAACCGGAATTGAAGTACTTAAAAGCGATAACTTCAAGCAGCTGCAAGGTAAGCGAGTTGGATTAATAACAAATCCTACAGGAGTGGACAATAATTTAAAATCAACCATAGATATATTACATGAAGCCTCAGGATTTGAATTGGTGGCACTATATGGTCCGGAACATGGTGTAAGGGGAGATGTTCATGCAGGTGATAAAATATCAGACTTTAAAGATCCCAATACAGGCGTGCCTGTTTATTCCTTATATGGATCAACTCGTAAACCCACCCCAGAGATGCTTGATGGGGTAGATATTTTAGTATATGACATTCAGGATATTGGGTGCCGTTCTTACACTTACATTTCTACAATGTATCTTGCAATGCAAGCAGCAATGGAGAATGATATTGAATTTATGGTACTCGATCGACCCAACCCATTAGGAGGGTATAAAGTAGAGGGTAATATTGTGGAGGACGGTTTTATATCTTTCGTAAGTCAGCTTAAGATCCCTTACATATACGGTTTAACATGTGGAGAACTGGCAGGTATGATAAACGGAGAAGGTATGATGGAGAACCCCTGCAAGCTGACAGTGGTTAAAATGAAAAAATGGAGAAGGAAAATGAATTTTGAAGATACCGGTCTGCCATGGGTGCCTACCTCTCCACATATTCCTTTTGCACATTCGGCATACTTCTATCCTGTTTCGGGTATCTTAGGCGAACTGGGGTATATGTCGATAGGTGTAGGATATACCCTTCCTTTTGAAATGTTTGCAGCAGATTGGATAAAAGCAGAGGAGTTTTCAAAAGCACTGAATTCTAAAAATCTACCGGGAGTAACTTTTAGACCGATTCATGTGAAACCATATTACTCAGTTGGTCAAGGCAAAGATTTACAGGGTGTGCAGATTTATTTGACCGATTTCTCGAAAGTAAGGCTTTCTGATATTCAGTTTCATGTAATGGAAGTGGCTGCCGACCTTTATCCAGACAATAAAGTCTTTGAAAACGCACCGAAGAATCGTTTTGATATGTTTGATAAGGTTAGTGGCAGCGATTTTATACGATTGGAGTTTTCTGAAAACCATAACTATGAAGATATTCGGTCGTACTGGACTAAAGATGAAGATAACTTCAAGCAACGTTCTAAAAAATATTATCTTTATCGATAAATTAAACATTTTAATATCTATTGAATACATATACCGATGAATAAAATTGCAACACCTCAGCAGAGCGGTCGATTGCTTTCGCTCGATATTTTAAGAGGAATTACTATTGCCGGCATGATTATGGTAAATAACCCGGGGTCTTGGAGTAATGCATATGCACCTTTAAAGCATGTGTCGTGGCATGGTCTCACGCCCACCGACTTGGTGTTTCCTTTTTTTATGTTTATCATGGGAGTATCTACTTTTATGTCGCTCAGTAAGTTTAATTTCGAACCATCGGGTGCTGCTTTGTGGAAAGTAGTGCGACGTACTATTTTGATCTTTCTGATAGGCATTGCACTGGGATGGTTTGGACAGCTGTGCAGAGGATTGGCAGCAGGTGAATCTTTTACAGAAGCTGCAACACATTTCTACACACTCCGAATTCTTGGTGTACTGCAAAGATTGGCTTTGGCATATGGGTTTGCAGCACTTATTGCTTTAACTACAAGAGGTAAAGGACTTGTGTGGATCGTCGGCATATTACTGTTTGTATATTATCTGATATTGAGACTTGGAAACGGCTTCGATTTGTCTGAACAGAATATTATATCTGTAGTGGACAGAGCAATTTTAGGAGCCGATCATATGTATAAGGACCGGACTCCAGATGGAGTAAGAATAGCTTTTGAACCTGAGGGTTTACTTAGCACCATACCATCTATAGCTCATGTTTTAATTGGCTTTCTTTTTGGTGGTTTAATAGTTCATAATAAGGATAATCACACAAGAGTTGAAAAGCTTTTGATTTGGGGAACAGTACTTGCTTTTATGGGATTTCTCTTACAATACGGATGCCCTGTCAACAAAAAAATATGGAGCCCTACGTTTGTACTTGTTACTACTGGGTTAGCGGCACAACTGCAAGGACTTCTTATTTGGATTATAGATATAAACGATAAGAAGAAATGGAGTCGATTTTTCCATGCATTTGGAGTAAACCCCCTTATAGTTTATGTATTTGCAGGTGTAATGGCAACGCTAATGTCTAACATAAAGTTTAATTGGGGAGGTGGAGCTATATCAATAAAAACTTTTATATACAGTGTATTGATTCAACCTTGGGCTGCAGGAAACTTCGGTTCTCTACTTTATGCACTGTTTTTTGTGTCGCTATGCTGGTTGTTCGGCTACATCTTATACAAGAGAAATATTTATATTAAAATATAAACTTTAAAAGCTTATTAAATTGAATAAACTAATAGCAGATAGCGGAGCAACTAAAACTGATTGGTGTTTAATAAACGGTACTGAAGTTTTAAAACGATACTCAAGCAAAGGTATCAGTCCGGTATTTCAGTCGCAATTGGAAATAACTAATGAGATCGGTGTAAACATATTTCCTGTTTTCAATAAATGGGAGATCTCCGGAATTTACTTTTACGGATCGGGATGTACTGAAGAGAATATACCTATTGTTAAAAAAGCAATACAACAATCATTTCCTATAGAGGACATTGAGGTAAATAGCGATCTTGTAGCGGCTGCACGCAGCTTGTGCGGCTATGAGGCGGGCATTGCATGCATACTTGGAACCGGAAGTAACTCTTGCGAGTGGAATGGAACAACCATAGTAAAACAGGTTTCCCCACTTGGATTTATTCTAGGTGATGAAGGCAGTGG
>DATGMV010000040.1:0-3380 GCA_035307185.1 Fermentimonas sp.
TTTATAATAATTCCATCTGCAATAATGTTTAAAGAAAAAATCACTGCCCAACAGGTTGTCGGAGCAGTGATTAGTATAATTGGAGCATCAATATTTTTTATTGCTTAACAGCAATAGTCCTTCCCTCCTTACTGCTTTGGAAAGCAAGTTCAATAATTTTCATAACATTGCGAGCCTCTTCGGGCTTAACTGCAATCTCCGCCTCGCCATTAATAGCATCGCGAAGGTTTATAAAATACTCCTTATAATCGCCCAGTTCGCTCTCAATCTTACCGGCAATCTTAACACCCTTATAATCGGCATTAATGCTACCCCATATCTCTTCAGGCTCCCTGCCCCAATCCTTGCCCACCGGAATGGCACCTGCATCAATGGTAGCCTCCTGAACATCAAGTCCGTACTTAACAAAAGATCCGTTAGTACCGTGCAGCATATAAGTTGCGCCCGGAATGCGGCAAATCATGCCCGACTTTAAAGTGGCTGTAAAGGTGGGGTAGTGCAGGCGAACATCAAAATGATCATCAGCTTCAGCCCATGGGCGTTGTTTGTTAATCTCTGCAGTGACTGCATCGGGCATACCAAAGAACCATAACGACTGATCAATTAAATGAGAACCAAGATCATAAAAAATACCAGAGCCGGGCAGTGGTTGCTCACGCCAGGCACCGTTAGGACGAGGGTCTGTGCGATACCTGTCGAAATGAGTTTCATAATCCACAATATCTCCCAGTATACCGCTATCCAAAAGCTTCTTCACAGTCTTTGTATCGCTCGTAAACCTCCTGTTGTGGTAAACCGTTAGAATCTTACCCTGCTTCTTTGAAATCTCAATCAGTTCCTCTGCCTCTGCCACATCAACAGTAAATGGTTTCTCCACCACAGCATGCTTCCCGGCAAGCAAAGCCTCCTTAGCCCATTTAAAATGATCGGTATTTGGCGATGTAACAATTACAAGATCTATGTTAGGATCATTAATTATACTTTCTACATCAGCAACGACCTCTGTATTTGGATAACGCTCCTTTGCAGCTGTGCTTCTCTCTGCATTGGCAGTGCTAATTTTAGATAATGTATAACCCTCTACCACTTCAATAAATGGTGCATGAAAAACTCTCCCTGATAATCCGTAGCCTATTACGCCTGTGCGAATATTGGTTGTTGACATAGTTTATATGATTTAATATTATAAATTTTCTGTTTAATCAAAGATAGTAATATTTTGATTATTGTCAAGATTGATTCTTGGCAGGTTTTTTAGGTGTTTTTCTTTTCAGAAAACAATTATTATAGTCTTATTTTAGCATTTTTCTATTTCAAAGAAAAACTAACAGTGTGCTATTATGAATGAGTGATTCTATGATAACGGCACCTTCAGAGAGTTTAATTCAATTTTTATCAACAGCTTTTATTTACAATATCCTGAATAACTAATCCCGAAAGAGTGAAGCCAAATACTGCAGTAACCTGCACCAAAGTGCCATTTATTCTTGCTTTTTTGAAACTGCTGTTTTCGCCTGCATTAGCAAGAGCTTCTTCTCCTTTGTTTTCGTTCTTTTCCTCACTATAAACGCATAGAATTGGTTTATGAGGTTTATCTCCTTTCTTCATTTTATGCCTAAGTGCAGCTGCCAGCTTGCATCCGCGTACCTTATTGAACTCTGCGACTCGAATCTTTAGCGGATCGAGTCTTAGTCCGGCACCCATTGAAGAAAAAACAGTAGCTTTAGTTTCAGATGCTTTGTATAGTAGATGCATTTTGTTTGAAAGAGAATCTATTGCATCAATTATATAGTCGTAATCATTCAAATGGAACGATTCTGACGATTCAGGGCAATATATTTCGGGAATCGAGGTGATGTTAGCGTAAGGGTTGATCTCCAGCATTCTGTCTTTAAGCACTTCTACTTTTAGTTGTCCCACTGTTTTTGTGGTTGCCGGAAGCTGGCGGTTTATATTTGCTACAGCAACTCTATCTGAGTCTACAATAGTGAGATTAGTTATGCCACTTCTTATTAGTCCCTCGGCACACCAGCTTCCAACTCCTCCTACTCCAAAAAGGATAACCTTTTTAGATGCAATATTCCGCATTGAATCGGAACCTACAAGTAATTCGTTTCGGGCAAATAATTCGTTATACTCCATCTGTTTTTTGAAAAAATGCATGCAAAATTAATATCTATGCAGCAATAAACAAATTGAATAATATATTTATTCTATATTTCGCTCAACTCCAGCCAACGCATTGTTTTCTCTTCGATTAGATCGATAAGTTCTGTAATGCGGTTTGAGCTATTTAGAAGTTCATCTGTGGATAAATTGCCTGAGGACAGTTTGTCTGTTAAAATGCTTTTTTCCTGCTCCAATTTCTCTATCTCCTTTTCAAGGGATTCAAACTCCTGTTTTTCGCGATAAGTTAACTTAGTCTTTTTTTCCTGCCCCTGTCTACTCTGGTCAATATCAGATTTCTGACTCTTTTCGTTTTTCTCTAATTTCTGCTCCTCTGCTTCTAATCTCTCTTTATCTGCCTTCCACTCTCTGAATTGAGTATAATTGCCGGGGAAATTTTGTATCTCCGCATCACCATGAAATACAAGGAGATGATCCACAACCTTATCCATAAAATAGCGGTCGTGCGATACAACAATTAGGCACCCTTTAAAACCTGCAAGATACTCTTCGAGAATATTTAGAGTCATAATATCCAGATCGTTGGTAGGCTCATCAAGAACAAGAAAGTTGGGGTTTCCTATTAATACTGTACATAGGTAAAGTCGCCTCTTCTCTCCTCCGCTTAGCTTATAAACGTAGTTATGCTGTTTCTCAGGGGGGAACATAAAATGCAGCAGAAACTGAGATGCTGTAAGGTGCTTTCCATCACCCATATCAATAACTTCTGCAATACTTTTTACTACATCAATAACTTTAGTTTGCTCATTAAATTGCAAACCATCCTGACTATAATAGCCAAAGTTTATGGTTTCACCTATTTCAAAAAATCCGCTATCGGGCACCAATTCACCGAGCAGCATTTTTATGAATGTGGATTTGCCGGTTCCATTATTTCCAACAATTCCCATCTTTTCATAACGGGTAAAGAGGTAATTGAAGTTTTCCGTAATCTTAATATTATCAAAGCTCTTACTTACATCTTTAGCTTCAAAAATCTTTTTACCAATATATGCACCTTTTGCAGAAAGCTTAATATTGCTATCGTCTCTTTTTTGGTTTGCCTTCTCTTCGAGTGTGTAAAATGCATCAATTCTCGATTTAGATTTAGTACCACGTGCTTTAGGTTGTCTTCGCATCCATTCCAACTCCTTTCTCATGAGGTTTTTAGCTCTTGAGACCTCAGTAGATTCAGCCGAAATACGCTCATCTCT
>DATGMV010000041.1:0-3787 GCA_035307185.1 Fermentimonas sp.
GGTATCCAAGCAGTTTTACTATAAATTTATACTCTTTTGTAGGATCAATATCTATTTCTCTGCTTGTTGCTTCATCAAACACGGCAATATTCTGCCTGTAAATATCATTTTCTACCACTTGAATAGTAACCTCAAGTGGTCTCCTGAAACTATCTGAGATGTCAGTAGGGAATTGCCAAGTGAGTGTTGCTATATTACTTTGCTGGCTTACCGATAGGTTTACTACAGTTGGCAACGAATGATTGAAATCTTTTCTATCAATTATATCTCTATCGTAACATCCTGTTAAGATTATTAGGGAAAGCGTTACAATAAAAAGTTTTACTATATTTTTCATATCAATACTTTTAATTAATTATTAATATCCGGGGTTTTGTGTGTAATTTCCTTTAGCCCAATTCATTTGGTTCTGAGGAATTGGAAAAAACTCATCTCTTCCTTCTGTAAAACGAGCGTTTGCCATCCATGTGAATCTTTCTCTTTCAACAGAAAAATAATAGTTCATAGTCTCTTCAAGTGTACCCCATCTTTGGAGGTCAAAGAATCGTCTTCCTTCTCCGGCCATTTCAAGACGATTTTCCCATTCCATTGCTTTCCATGCAAAATCTTTATCCCAAACGCAATTTTCACCAGGTACATAGAGCTGTACATGATAGTTCATAATGGGTGATCCATCGGCCATAATAAGTAAGTCATCGCTGTTTGCAGCTCTACCTCTTACCTTATTTATTGGCTCTAAAGCTTCGTTCCAACGATCGAGCTGAATTAATACTTCTGCTTTCCACAGTAAAACCTCATCGTAACGAATCATTCTTTTATTCATTGAGTTAAATTGCCATCCGTCATAAAGCAAACAATCACAACCGGGGTGGGGCAGTTCTTTTATAGATTTGAAATAACCATACTCATCACCATTTCTAATACCTTGCCTTTGAAAAATAAGATCGGGATCATACTTCCATGGATGTCCTGGAAGAGCAATTGTGTGACTAAATCGTGGATCCCAGTTATAAGCATTAAAATAGTCGGGATTACCGGCATCTACTTTACTTAAATCAACTAATCCGGAACTATTTCTAATGTAATCTCCGTAATCGTCATCGTTATAGGTATCAAAAAGCGGCAGTCCATCAGCACCGGTTTTGAATGCATTTGCCATACTGTAGCTAATGTGATGAAAACCACAGCAGATAAATCCGCCCCAGTTCCATGGATGGTTCAAACCTTCACTTCTATTAATCTTACCTCCTGTACTACTACCATCATTAATTGAGTACTGTATTTCCCAAATTGATTCTTTGGTATTATTATCTGAAGAGTGAACAAAATTTGTTCCAAAATCGGGTGTAAGATCAAGTTTACCACCCTCTTGCTCTGTTAATTTATTGAGATATACGAGTGCTTCTGTTAAGCGTTCTTTATTGATATTTATCACCTGATGCCTGTCGTTTTGCTCATATGCCATAAACATTAAGACTCTTGCCACCATTGCTGTTGCAGCATTTTTATCCACTCTTCCTTTTTCAGGTTGAACATCGGGCAGCCGCTCTTCGGCATCTTTAAAATCTTGCAATATTCGTTCCCATAAATACTGATCGTTAGGATACTCCTCATCTCTGTTTGGTATTGCTTCGAACTCAGCTGATGTTCCAACAACATTCTCATCAATATATGGCATATACTTAAAAAATTGTTTAAGTCTAAAGTGTACAAAACCTCTTATGAATTTCATTTCACCTATTCTGACCTCCTTTAAAGGAAATTCTTCTTCGGGTATCACACTTAGTTTTTGAATTGCAGTATTTGTTCTTTGTATAATCTGATAAGAAACATACCAGGGAAAGTCTATTGGCCAACCATTAGCAGTAAGATTCACAAAGGTTTCCATAAAACCCCATCCATCTCCTCCATCCCAAGTGCCACCTCCTCCTTTGTAGGAATCGTCGGAACGCAAAGAACCTGTCCACCATGGAGAAAAAGGTGAATCCCAAGATGGAATATCTGTGATTCTTGCATAAGCTGCAGTTACAAACCCCTCCATATCTTCAGGTGAGGTTAGCAGTCCATCGTCTAAAACTTGCTTTGGATTCACTTCGAGAAAATCAGCACAATTACTAATTGTAAAAAGAAAAGCTATTGTAAAACAGAGATATTTTATTTTTTTCATAATTCAACATTTTAAAAGGTAACATTAAGTCCAAAAGCCATTGTAAATGGAGTTAAATAGCCATAACCAGCCATTTCAGGATCAAAACTTGTATATTGGTCATCACCCCATCCTTTAGTAAGAGTAAAAACATTTCGGGCAGATGTATAAATTCTTATGTTATTTGGAAATGTATACCCAAGTTCAATATTTCTTAGTTTAAGATACGACCCGTCTTCTACGTAATATGAAGAAAAACGCTGTTCTGCATTTTGGTTTATATTAGTAATTGCAGGAATATCAGAATTGACATTATCGAAATACCATGCATCAAGTATTCTATTCTCATGATTTTTACCAGCTGGAACAGAGATATTCCACAAATCACTTTCTCTTTTCCACTCATTGTTTACTTTATTTCCGTAGACTCCCTGGAAAAAAACATTAAGATCGAAATTCTTATAATTCAAATCGAAAGTTATACCACCAAAGAAATCGGGGTCGGTTATTCCAATATATGTTCTGTCGTAAAGCTCATCTATAACACCATTTCCATCTAAATCTTTATATCGGATACGACCGACTGCTTTACCGGCCTGTTCGGCATGATTATCTACCTCTTCTTGAGTTTTAAATATACCATCAGCTACAAGTCCGTATAGAATATGAGGAGTTCTTCCCAACACCAGATCGTTCATACCATCTCCCGGATATCTGTTAATTACATTTTCGGGGAGCTCAACAAGTTTAGTCCTATAACTACCTAAGTTTGCTGAAATTGAATACTGAAAATCATTAACAGGGTTACTTCTATAGGTAATTTCGAATTCAACTCCTTGGTTATTCATATTTGCACCATTAATCCAGGGTTCACCACCTTCTCCCATTGCTGCTATATATGGAACTTGTACTAAAACATCTCTGGTTTTTTTGAAATAATAACCCAAAGAACCGGTAATTCTATGATCCATAAATCCATAATCTATACCAAAATCTGCTTGTGTTGTTGTTTCCCATTTTAGATCAGGGTTACCTAACCATGTTCTTCTATAGCCGGAGTACAGCTGTCCGCTTTCATTACCTTCTATGGGATATGAAGTATCAAAGTAGCTTGTTGTAAACGGAGTTGTTGTATATCCACGAGGTAATCCTTGTACACTTCCGTTTGCTCCCCATCCCGCTCTTAATTTTAGTTCAGAAACAGCTTCTACATCTTCCATAAATGCTTCATTGCTTAATCTCCAACCGGCTGAAAATGCCGGGAACACGCCATATCTATTATTAGATCCAAAAAGTGAAGATCCATCACGTCTGATTGTTGCAGAAAATAGATATTTAGAATTGTATGCATAATTGGCTTTCGCAAATATTGAGAAGTAGGCATATTCATCTGCTGAACTTCCAAGCGAATATTTTTCACCGGTTGTAACACCAATGTGTGCAAAATCGCGATCTTCTAAATAAACACCTTCTCTTCTTGCATTAAACCCCTCTTGAACAAATCTTGTAAACTCAGTTCCGGCAACAGCATCAAAAGTATGCTTTCCAGCTGACAAGTTATAAGAAAGGGTATTTGTCCATACATAACTGAGTGGATGAGACTGTGAGCTCGATACATAGTTCTCACCGTCACTGTTTCTT
>DATGMV010000042.1:0-11891 GCA_035307185.1 Fermentimonas sp.
CATATCCGAAGGAAATGAATTTCTCCATACTTTGTCAGCTCCCTATGTACTAAAAGCAGATGGTTTAGCTGCAGGAAAAGGAGTGCTTATTATAGATGATATAAACTATGCTAAGCAGATGTTGTGGGAAATGCTAAATGGCAAGTTTGGCAGTGCGAGCACTTCGGTAGTAATTGAGGAATTTCTTTCAGGAATAGAGTGTTCTGTTTTTGTTTTAACTGATGGAAAGTCATATAAGATATTGCCTGTTGCAAAAGATTATAAGCGAATTGGAGAAGGTGATAGCGGACTAAACACAGGAGGTATGGGTGCAGTTTCTCCTGTCCCATTTGTAGATGAAGTGTTTATGGAGAAAGTGAGAATACGAATTGTTGAGCCTACAATCACAGGTTTACAAAAGGAGAAAATAGACTATAAAGGTTTTATTTTCTTAGGTCTTATAAAAGTTGATGGAGAACCCAAGGTTATTGAATATAATGTAAGAATGGGAGATCCTGAGACAGAGGTAGTTGTACCACTTATCAAGTCCGATCTTCTTGAGTTATTTATAGGGGTCGCAACTGAAACCCTCGATCAGAAGGTGTTGGAGATTGATAACAGGCACGCAGTTACAATTATGATGGTTTCCGGAGGTTATCCCGAAGAGTATGAAAAAGGTAAGATTGTCGAAGGTCTTGATAATGTTGTAGGTAGTAATGTATTTCATGCAGGTACAACAATCTCCGACGGTAAGATTGTAACTTCAGGAGGTCGAGTTCTTTCTGTAACTTCATTTGGCAGAAACATGAAAGAGGCATTAGAAACATCTTATAAAAATATCAAAAAGATTAACTTCGAAAATAGTTACTACCGAGAAGATATAGGATTCGATCTTTAGTCCAATAATTAAAGATTAACTCATGCATTTAGTTGTTAAAGCCTTTCGTACAATCTTTGTGGAGGGTCGTTTCACCTACCTCTTTGCCACTATAATTGTTGTTGTAATGAGATTATTATTATTTATTAATAAAGGTATGCCTGAAACATCTCTGCAAAATGACAACTATTTGTGGTTCTTAATATCTGATTTGCTCTCAAACCTTCAAGTTTCTTTTACAGCATCTACTATTTCCATATTTATTATAGCATGGGTTATTTCTATAATAAATAACCGATTCGGTATAATTAGAGCTCGCACAAATTTACCCTTCATAATCCCAATATTCTTACTAAGTTTACATCCCTATTTTCTAATAATGTCAGGTGATTATGTGGCAGTTGTTTTTATACTTTTTGCATTTATCCCTTTGCTTGAATCTTATCAAAAGCCCGATTCATATTTGTACTCATTCAGATCTTCAATTCTAATAGCAACAGCATCATTGTTCAATTTTTATGCAATTACAATAATCCCACTATTATGGAGGGGAGAGAAGGTTATGAGGGGGCCACAGTTGCGATCTCTGCTTTCGTCGTTATTCGGTCTACTATTAGTCTATGTTTCAGTATTCTCTGTTTTCTTCATGATTGATGATCTTCCAAGATTCTTGATGCCTTTTAATTCATTGCTTGACATATCGCTACCTAATATTCCCGATTATACTATTTTCGAATGGGTGTTTGTAGCTTTTGTGTTATTGTTCTTTGTGATAAATATGGTTTTCTCAATCAAAACATACGGACGCGATAAAGTACTTACCCTTAACTTTATGCAATTCATAGTGTTTCTTATTGTATTTCTTTTGCTACTGCAGGTGCTTTATTGGAATCAGACCCTTTTCTTTCTTACACTTTCTGTTACGCTTATTTCATTTCTAATTGCCTATTTTAATACTAAAACCACATCAAGAAATCATATATACTTTGCTTATATTATGATTTTCTTCATGATGATAATATACTTAGCGCATCTTTTTCCTCAAATAAGCTATCTTTATTAAAGCAAGCATATATAAACAAAAACACATTTCACTCTGTTTATATTATATACCTACTGGTTATCAGTAGTATACTTATTGGTGGTATTAAATTTAAACAGATATGAAGACAAGTATTCACTTAGGAATTTTAATTGTAACTTCCTTGTTGTTAATTCAAGGATGTGGAATTTCACGCAGTGCAGCCGAAAAAGAGCAGATAGCTGCCGATATTGAGAATGCTGTAATAGAGTCTGAATTTACATTCAACGCAACTTATGCTTTTCCTACCGGTTTCAAATCGAGGTATCTCTCACCATACTACGAAGTTGATGTTTCGCCAGATACCATAAAAGTATATCTGCCATACTTTGGCAGAGCTTATAAGGCTCCCATAAATCCAAGTGATGGTGGATATATGTTTACGAGTACCGATTTTAACTACAGATACGAAAAAGGTAAACGAAGTGGTAACTGGTTGGTAGATATAAAATTCAACGATCTTGACCGAGCGGTGACTTTTAATTTTGATATTTGGGAAAATGAAACTGCTCGGCTGACTGTAACAGATATAGACAGACAGCCAATCTCATTTCAAGGGGATATTGTTGTAAACAATAAAGAAGATATAGAAAACGATTAAAAATTAGCCTTTTAGAAAGTAACAAAGGGGCTGCCCTTTTGGAACAGCTCCTTTGATTATAAGAGTTTATATGTGTAAGGTATATTGCAATTATTTCAAACTATCTCTTAAGCTTTGCGGCAAATAAAAAGTATCATTCTTGTCTATATAAACCACAACCGATCCAATATCGAAGCTCTTATTGTTAAGCTTGGCAACTGAAGAGTATGCTTTTACCTCAAGATTCTTTCTACCTTTTTTTACTTTGAGTATAGGGAATTTTGGATCACTTTTGTCGATAGAAAAACTCATTCCTTTAAAGACATCATTATGCTTAACAAATATCTTATCAGACAGTTCCTGAAGGGAAATATCTAAGCCCGATACCTGCTGAAGGTATTTGTTTATTTCTGTGTTGTATAAGTGTCCCATAGGTACATCGCCTTCTGGATGATAGGCAGCCATTAGAACTTCCTCTCCTGTATGACTTCCTGAAGTATAACCAAAACACATACGAGAGTTCAAAATATTTACTATATTGTGAGCAAGATTAACGCTTGTGCCTACTTTAGTGTAATCTGTTTCGCTATAATTTTTAGAAGACTTAAGCGATTCAAGCTCCTCATCAGTAATGTCAATACCTGTGTATTTTTGAAATTCAGATTTTATATTTTCTGGCTTTGTATCTTTTAATATAGACTCTAATCCGTTTGCACTAAGTTTTATACCCGAAACAACTTCAAATAAATCTGATATAGATTTGTAACCTGAACAATTTCTTGAGCCTATTGTAAAACCACTCGTTCCGTGATCTGAAAGGATTATAACTGCAGTGTTGCCATCTTCTTCGGCAAACTTCATAACTTTACCAACAGCTTCATCAAAAGCAAGATACTCATCAATAATTGTAGCCGCATCATTGGCATGTGCAGCCCAATCTACCATACTGCCTTCAACCATCAAGAAGAATCCTTCCTCTTTTTGTGATAAAAGCTCAAGTGCTTTCTCTGTCATCTCTGCCAGTGAAGGCACCTTGTCCGGGTTTCTATCAATATTATATGGCATGGTGCCTTTACCATAAAGCGCCCAAACATTATTATTATCGGAGAAATTTAATAGTGCATCTTTGTCATTCTGAATCAATGTTGTTCCGTTATTAGCAAAATGTTGCAGAATGTCATCTGTAATATAATCTGTACCACCACCAAACATAACATTCAGGTTTTGATAAGCCATTTGCGGTGCAATTGCATCGAATCTCCTTCTTGTATAATGATGAGCAGAAAAATCTGCCGGTGTTGCATGAGGGAACATACTTGTTACTACCAAACCAACAGCCTTGTTTTGTAGAATCTTAGATGCTTCTAAAATTGTTGCAGCCGGTTGATATGTGCGAGAAGGATCAGTTTTAAATAAATCATTTTCGGTTGATTTAGGGTGAATAGCAATATTACCCGACTGTTGAATCACTCCTGTCGCGTATGTTGAACCGGTTGGTGCAGAATCTCCAATAGGATTATCAGAAGAGAAAGTTGTAACAGTTCCCTTTATATATGGATCAATGTTAAGTCCTTTACCAAGATTATTGTAATGCTTAAACCACCTTGCAGCAGAATAAACACCAATAGTGGTACCATCAGGTATCATAACTATAACATTCTTTACAGGTTTAACCTCTTCAGATTTTCCGGTAAAAGGAAAAATAAGAGAAGCGGTTAGTAATAACAGTACTACATTAAATCTTTTCATATAGAAATAATAAATTAAAATTGCGCTTTTGAGTATAAAAACTTGCCCAACTGACCAACAATTATATCAATTGCGCATAATTAAAAAAACAATCGAGACAAAGTTACAAAAAAAGTTGAAGCGTTTTTCGTTCTAATCAATTGTTAATTAAATTGTAACATTCTTCACTGCCAAAAAGTTCCTGATTTTGTTTATATTTGTCATTCTGAAATAAAATGACAATAGAAAAAAATAAAATGAGTGAAAGAAAACCCCTTATACTTATAACTAACGATGATGGGTATCATGCCAAAGGTATAAATGAACTAACCGATGCAATGAAAGGGTTGGGTGAAATTATAGTGTTTGCTCCCGACTCTCACCAGTCGGGCATGTCAAGTGCAATAACAACATCAAATCCACTTCGTGCAAGAGTATATCACAAAGAAGAAGGTATTACAAAATATATGTGCAGCGGAACACCAGTCGACTGTGTGAAATTAGCACTTAACATGTTTGTAGACCGTAAGCCCGATCTTTTGGTTTCAGGTATTAATCATGGCTCAAACGCAGGAATTAGTGTGCTTTACTCAGGAACAGTTGCAGCCGCTATTGAGGGTTGTGTATTTGATGTGCCTTCAATTGCTTTTTCGTTGTGCGATTTTACACCCGATGCAGATTTTGATTCAACAAAACATGTAGCGCACAAATTAGCAAAAAAAGTATTAGAGAATGGGCTGCCCAAAGGCGTTTGTCTTAATGTAAACATCCCCGTAGGGGAAGTGAAGGGTTTAAGAATTACTACCCAAACACAAGGTAAATGGGTAAATGAGTATCATAGATCTAAAGATGGTGGTGATAGAGATGTATTTTGGATGACAGGTAATTTCGAAAATTGGGAAACCGATAACGATAAAAACGATGAGTGGGCATTGTCTAATGGATATGCTGCAGCAGTACCGGTTAAAATAGACATGACTGCCTACGATTATATTAGAGAGCTTAGAGATTGGGAGATTTAAATTGAAGTGTTTATGTTTTAATAGAAGCCTGTTGGAAAAAGGCAGTAATAATTGTTGTAGCGAATTATGAAGTATTACATTGTGGCAGGTGAAGCGTCGGGCGACTTGCATGCATCCAACTTAATGAATTCATTAAAGAGTTTGGACGAGAATGCCGAGTTTCGTTTCTTTGGTGGCGATTTAATGGAATCTGTAGGGGGTACTTTGGTAAAACACTACCGTGAGCTTGCTTTTATGGGAATAATTCCTGTGATCCTCAATTCGCGTACAATTCTTAGAAATCTTTCAGTTTGCAAAAAAGATATTGCCGAATATAGCCCCGATGTGGTAATCTTGGTTGATTACCCCGGATTTAACCTTAAGATTGCCAAATATGTGAAAACTCAACTTAAGATTCCGGTTCACTATTATATTTCACCAAAAGTGTGGGCATGGAAGGAGTATAGAGTAAAATCATTTAAAAAGTATGTCGATGAAATGCTTTGCATACTTCCGTTTGAGGTAGATTTCTTTAAAAAACATAATTACAAAGTTCATTATGTTGGTAATCCCACAGTGGATGCTATTGCAAACAGGGAGCATAAAAACGAAACATTCCAACAATTTATAAACTATAATAACCTTTCTAATAAACCTATTATTGCGCTCTTAGCAGGTAGCAGGAAACAAGAAATTATGGGTAACCTGCCAACTATGCTGGAGTCGGTAAAAGAGTATGACGATGGATATCAGTTTATTATTGCAGGTGCTCCGGGCATAGACAAAGACTTTTATAAAGACATAACAAACTCCAATCTCAATGTTATAGTTATTTTTAATCAAACATATCGCATATTGGCTCATTCCGACGCTGCGCTTGTAACATCAGGAACTGCAACCTTAGAAGCAGCTCTGCTTAATGTGCCACAAGTGGTATGTTACAAAACTCCTTTGCCTAAATTGTCACAATGGGCTTTTAAAAATATATTACATACACCATACATATCACTTGTAAACCTTATTTGCGGCTACGAAGTTGTAAAAGAGCTTTTTGCTGCTTCATTTACTATAGATAATATTCGCACCGAGTTAAAGCAAATATTACATGTGAATAATTATAAGCAGAATATGCTTAAAAATTATTCAGAAATGCAGCAAGTCCTTGGTGAACCCGGTGCTTCAGACAAAGCTGCGGCTGTTATTTATAGAATAATTAAAAAATAGTACAAGATTGTTGTAGTTAAAAATTAATCTGCAAATCGATTTTAAAATTGCAGATAATTGTTCTTAAATATTATATCTTTTTATTTCCTTTGTAATAGAGGGAGTGATTACTGATCAAAATTTAAAAATGAATCAAAATGAAAGTTGGAATTCTTACGTCGGGCGGTGATGCCCCCGGAATAAATGCTACAATACGAGGAGTTGGAAAAACTGCCATTAATAATTATGGCATGGAAGTTATTGGCATTCAAAATGGATTCTCAGGATTACTATACAAGGATATAGTGCCATTAACTGATGCCTCATTATCCGGAATATTAAACTTAGGTGGTACCATTTTGGGTACTGCAAGAGAAAAAGTGTTTCGCAAGATGATTAATTCGCCCGATGAAAAGGATAGGGAAAAAATTAAGGATGCATATAATGAGCTTGGACTCGACTGTTTAGTATGCATTGGTGGTAATGGCACTCAACGTACCACATGGATGCTATCTGAACTCGGATTGAATGTTGTAGGTATTCCAAAAACTATTGATAATGATGTTTATGGCACAGACGTAACATTTGGCTTTGATACAGCTGTAAATATTGCTACCGATGCAATAGACAGGCTTCACTCAACAGCAAGTTCACATCGTAGGGTAATGGTAATCGAACTAATGGGTCATCATGCCGGCTGGATCACACTATATGCAGGTATGGCAGGTGGTGCTGATATTATACTTTTACCCGAGTTGGGATATAACATGAAGGTTATTATCGACAAGATAAACAAACGTATGGAGATTGGTAAGGCTTATTCTATTGTAGCAGTAGCCGAAGGGGTGGAGTTGCCAACTAAAGAACGTCCTGCTACTTATTTTGCCCGCGAAATTCAAGAGCAAACAGGATATGAAACACGTGAAACTGTGTTAGGGTATATTCAGCGTGGAGGATCGCCCTCACCAAGCGACAGAATTTTAGGCACCTTGCTTGGAGGTCGTGCAACAGAGCTCATTCATGAAGGTAAATTTGGAAGAATGGTTGCAAAGCTTGGAAATGAAATATCAGATGTTCCTTTGTCTGAGGTTGAAGGTAAACTAAGAGTTGTTTCACCCGATACAGATCTTGTAATGCAAGGTAAAAGAATGGGTATTTCTTTTGGGGTTTGGTGATATTGCCTAACCCCAGCTCTTTTCTATTCTGTTTCTTTAGATTCCTGTTTTGATAGGTCTATCAAATTGTCTTGAAGCTCATTGCTTTCACGCAGCTTCTTGATAGCTACTTTTGCAGCTTTTTGATGCGACTCTTTTTTAGAATATCCTCTACCTGAACCAATTTCTACATTTGCAACCTTCACGCACGATATAAAGATTGGGTTATTGTGAGCATCATATGAAGAGTCGGTAACTTCAAAAAGTACATCTACTCTGTTTTTTTGTCCCCACTCAATCAATCTCGACTTAAAGTCGACTTCACTCTTTAAAACCTTTTCAATGTTTATGTGCTCTTTGATTAGAGTTTCAAAAACAAAACTTTTAGCTACTCTATATCCCTGATCAAGATATATAGCACCAATTAGAGCTTCAAGAGCATCGCCATAAATGTTAGTATTGTGAGCCAGATTACGAGTAGAAGAAACAATAATTTTGTCGAGACCGAGCTCAACGGCAATTTTGTTTAGAGTGTCTCTTTGAACTATTCTTGAGCGTGTGCTTGTAAGAAAACCTTCCTTCTTATTGTCAAATTTTTTGTACAGAATGTCTGCAACAATTGCATCCAAAATAGCATCACCCAGGAATTCCAATCGCTCGTTGTTAACCCATTTTCCTTTTTTGGAACGGATAGAAGATGAGCGGTGAGTCATGGCTTCTTTATAGAGATCTATCCTATCAGGATAAAATCCCAAAACATTATAAAATGAAAGGTAAGGCTCTTTTCCCCTGTTGGGAATAGCCTTAACCCTTTTTATAAATCTTCTTAACACACTATTTGATGTATTGCTTAAGAATTACACTTGCATTGTGTCCTCCAAAGCCAAAAGTGTTAGATAACGCAGCTCTTATCTCCCTTTTTTGAGCTTTGTTGAATGTGAAATTAAGTTTGTAGTCGATCTCAGGATCCTCATCTCCCTCTTCATGATTTATTGTCGGAGGAATAATCTGATCCCTTAAAGCTAAAATGCAAAATAGTGCTTCCATTGCACCGGCTCCACCCAAAATGTGACCGGTCATTGATTTAGTGGAACTGATATTAAGCTTATAGCTGTGATCGCCAAAAACGTCGAGTATCGCTTTCACTTCAGAAATATCTCCAACCGGAGTTGAAGTTCCATGAACATTTATGTAATCGAGATCTTCCGGTTTCATTTCGGCATCTTCTAAAGCGTTTCGCATAACCAATTTTGCCCCCAATCCTTCGGGGTGAGAAGCAGTTATATGATATGCATCGGCACTCATGCCACCACCTGCAACCTCTGCATAAATGGTTGCTCCTCTTGCAATTGCATGTTCCAGCTCTTCAAGAATGAGCACTGTGCCACCTTCGCCAATAACGAAGCCATCACGACTCTTACTAAATGGTCTCGAAGCTGTTTCCGGTGAATCGTTGCGTGTTGATAATGCATGCATTGCATTAAAACCACCAACAGCTGCTGCGCTAATTGTGGCTTCAGACCCACCGGTAACAATTACGTTTGCTTTGTTTAATCTGATTAGATTAAAAGCATCAACTATTGAATTTGTTGATGAAGCACATGCTGATACTGTAGCGTAATTTGGTCCTCTCAGTCCATAAATCATAGAGATATGCCCGGCAGCAATATCCGCTATCATTTTTGGAATGAAAAATGGATTAAATCTTGGACCCCTATCCTGATTCAGATAATATGCACCTACTTCTTCTTCAAAAGTTCTTATTCCCCCTATACCTGCCGAAAATATAACTCCTATACGATCTCTATTCTCCTTATCCAGATCTAAACCTGAGTCTTCAATAGCCTCTTTGGCTGCTTGAAGAGCAAAATGAGAATATCGGTCATATTTTCTTGCCTCCTTACGTTCAAAAAGATCGTTAGGGTCGAAGTCTTTCACTTCACAAGCAAATTGTGTCTTGAAAAGCGAAGCGTCAAAATGAGTAATAGGCCCGGCACCACTCTTACCCGCAAGGGCATTAGCCCACGTTGTTTCAACGTCGTTCCCCAACGAGTTAATGGTTCCCAGGCCTGTTACTACTACTCTTTTTAATTCCATGAATAAAAATGGATTATTTCGCGTGTTGTTCTACATACGATATAGCATCGCCAACAGAAGCGATTTTTTCTGCTTGATCATCAGGAATTGAGATATTGAATTCTTTTTCGAACTCCATAATCAATTCTACTGTATCAAGAGAGTCAGCTCCTAAATCATTTGTGAAGCTTGCAGTTTCTGTAACTTCAGATTCTTCAACACCTAATTTATCAACGATAATCGATTTTACTCTTTGTGCTACTTCTGACATAACTTTTGATATTAATTAATTAATAAAATTATTATTCTTAAATTTGCGTTTGCAAAGTAACACAATATTTCTCTAATTGTGCAAACTTTCAGCAACTAAAATGAAAAATAATGCACAAATACTGTTGTTGTGTGCAAAAAACATCGACTTTTCTATGATTCATATAGCAATTTTTGCTTCGGGCAATGGAAGTAATGCCGAAAATATTGTCAATTATTTTGCCCAGAATAGTAATATTCAAGTTTCAATTATCATTTCTAATAAAAAAGATGCATTTGTACATGAGCGTGCAAAGAAGTTTGGAATACCATCTTTCACTTTCAGTAGGGAGGAATTTCAAACAGGTGATTTAATACTCAGCAAAATGGTCGACTATGAAATAGATTTCATAGTATTGGCCGGTTTCCTATTAAAGGTGCCAAATTCAATTATGAATGCTTATCCCGGAAGAATCATCAATATTCATCCCGCACTTTTGCCCAAATTCGGAGGGAAAGGCATGTATGGAGGCTACGTTCATCAAGCAGTAAAAGATGCCAACGAAACAGAAACAGGTATAACTATACATTATATAAATGAGAATTACGACGAGGGTGATGTAATATTTCAGGCAAAATGCAGTGTATTGTCAAGTGACACCCCGGATGATATTGCCCATAAAGTTCAATCTCTGGAACAGCGCCATTTTCCAGAAATAATTGAGTCATTGGTAAAAAAAATAAACAAGAAATGAGCAGATATTAAAAATAATTGTATCTTTGCACTCCGATACGCGGTCGTGGCGTAATTGGTAGCCGCGCTAGACTTAGGATCTAGTGTCGAGAGACGTGGGGGTTCGAGTCCCTTCGACCGCACAAAAATCCAATTACTACTCCTTTAAGAGAAATCTTAAGGGAGTTTTTTTATGCTTTAAATTGTGCTTAAAGATAATGCAAGAGAGGGTTTCAATAACCTTCAAGCTAAAATAAAATCTGTCTTAATGATCTACTCAAGTTGTATATTTTGTGTATTAAGGTGCCAATTCGGGAATTCAGTATCATAAAAATGTACAAGAACTACTTGTAAACTAAAAACTTCAATAGTTTCGATCAATTATACTTCCGAAATAAGTTTATATTTGCAGATAAATAATTAAAAATTATACCTTGACAAATATGCAGAATAATAAACTTTTAACTTTAGCACTAATTTTAGCTTCCTTTTTAATTACTTCATGTAATCAAAATAATACTGAAGGTGAGTGGGTGCAACTTTTTAATGGAAAGGACCTATCGGGGTGGACGCCTAAGATTGCCGGATATGAAGTAGGTGATAATTTTGGAAATACCTTCCGTGTTGAGGATGGTATAATTAAGGTGAGGTATGAAGAATATGACTCACTTAGGGGGCGTTTTGGGCACCTGTTTTACAATGGCGAGTTTTCTCATTATAAACTTAGGGTAGAGTATAGGTTTCTAGGTGAGCAAACACCCGGGGCACCCGCATGGGCATATAGAAATAGTGGTGTAATGCTGCACGGACAAACACCGGAGTCAATGGATCTGTATCAGGATTTTCCCACTTCAATAGAGGCTCAGCTTCTTGGAAGCGACTCACTTGTTGAAAGAACCAATATGAATGTTTGCACACCCGGAACTAATATTGTTATGAATGGCGAGTTGGTTTTGGATCATTGTATAAGTGCTGAGTCAGATTACTTCTTTGGCGATGAGTGGGTCACCGCAGAGATTGTAGTAAAGGGTAATGAAACCATATACCATATCGTGAATGGAGATACGGTTCTTCATTACAGCAATCCGCAACTCGATGAGAGAGATGGAACTTATGCAAAGCTAATAGAATTAAATAATGGTGATAAGATGTTGAGTAAAGGAACAATATCTTTACAAAGTGAGGGGCACACTATAGATTTCAGAAAGGTAGAAATTATGGAATTAAAAT
>DATGMV010000043.1:0-7227 GCA_035307185.1 Fermentimonas sp.
CCTATTAGAACTAAAATACAAAGCCATAGCCGATGCAAAACGCGAACTTGGTGCAGTAGAATCGATTAGAGAAACGTTTATTGGGTTCCAGGAGTATTTGTATAAGAAAAAAGTGGTTTAAGCGAATCAGCTTATTTCTTATAATATTTCGTGAGAATACACCCATTTTTATAGGACAATTTTTCCATCATATTCCTCAAAACAACGGTAAATATTCAAAACTACCGTAGATTTGTGCAATAACTATCATTCCTCTTCATGCGCCTAATCCGTCTCCACCTCCTAGTTTTCTCCTGTTCTTGCTACGGAATCAACACTCTAACAAGAGCATTCCAAGGTCGCTTTGTTATAGTGTGTTCCTGTGCAAAACAGTTCAAAAAGCTATCCGTTTCCCACGGGGCGTGGCGTAATTCTTTCAATTTAAAGTTTTACTTTTTTGGTTTAAGATTTCCCTTTTTATAGTGCCTTATCTAGTAGTCAAATTTTGCAAGGCTGTAAGTTTTTCCTTTTATAAAGTCCGCTCTAGATTGTCCACTTGATCTCCATTCTTTTACTTCTGAATACATTTCTTGCTTTAATTCCATACTTTTTTTGGCAAAGCTCAGAATTAAAAGTAGCTAGAAAAAGATGTGGTTGGTCGGAGGGATACGTTTGTTTTATAGAATATTATTAAGCTTTACCCACCCCATAAAACCACCTAAAAGATAAGGGGTGTGGATGGGAATTGAAAAGCAGGGAAAACCTGCCGAAAAGCTAGTATAGTGTGGGATGTAGAAAATAAAAGTAATTGTTAATAACTTTTTAAATTTATGCGTTTAAAACACCTTTTTAAACTGATTGCTGTAACTTTTTCATGATTTTTTTTCTATCATAGCAACGTATAATTTAGGCTTATACCTGACAGGAATATATTGAGGAGAAACAACATTTACAGAAACTAAATCATTCTTTAAAACGGTAAACACAAACAAGTAAAAGCTATTTTCTTTTAATGACGGATGAGACCAGTAAACTTGTAAAAAACTACTATTTACCCCATACGTTTTTAATTTGCCTTGACTGATAATAGCCTTAATATTCATTTATTATTTGATGTTTTCGTATTACGGAATGCTGTGGAGTGTGCAGAATGAAATTATTGACTATTTGCATCTTCCACCATAAATAAGACTAAAATATAAATTGTAAAGGATAATATTATGTATATAATAACAGATACATCCCTTTTCTTAATTTGTTTTACACTCAAGGTGTCTATATAGTTTGAGATAAGGTACTTATATTCTCCTTTTTTTAAATAAAAACTAATATTTAAAATTATTACTAAAGAAACAATAAACCAATATAAAACTCCTGACATTGAAAGCGTTGTTCCGTATTTTATTAAATAAAATATAAATAAAAGTGAATTAATATTCATCCCAAACAGGAAGAGTGTTCCTAAAAAAGTCATATAAATTGGTGTTCCATCATCTTTAATTATTTTGATATTCCACCAATAAATACGATAAAAAAGATGATGTAAAAGATTAACTATCATTCAAACCATTTTGAATCATCATTGCCAAACCATTTGCTTGGACCATAAACTTTCCCTAATTCATAAGAACTTGATATTACGGCACCTTTCCAACCCCCAAAAGTTCCTATAGCACCAAACCCCATATCTAAGAGACCTCCCCCAACACTTCTATCTCCAGAAGACATTTGATATGCAGAATAAAACATTCCACCTACACCAACCGACTTACCTAATAAGTCGATATGTTTAAAGGCTGAAAAAGTTTTAATATTTCCCGCACTTCCTCCTGTCCATCCAGAGCTGTATAACTTAGGACTAAAAACACTTCCGTTCATTCTATAAAGCCTATAGGTTGAGCCTTTTAACATTTCACCAGATACTGAAAGTAATAAACCACTTCCTGATAAAGATAAACCTTCTAAATCAACATCTTCGGATGTTGCCTTAGCAGACCAACCTTGAACTTTTGATCCATCAGAAAATGATAAGCCTATTCCATATTTTCTAGTCCAACTTTCATTATACATGACTCCGTCTTGAGTACCTGCATTCACTTTTGAATCAAATTCTTTCTTAAACTCATCCAAATGCTCATTTGCTATTGTAACAGTAGCATCATTTCCATCATTAGTTTCTCCAAGTTCATTGCCTTCTTCATCTTCGTATTTCGTATCCAATGCTCCATCTATATCTATATTCCAAATAGGATTGCAACGGAAAGCATTGTATGGAGTCCATTGAACCCTTTCATTTGCCAAAGGGTCAATACTCAACCATCGCCCAACTCGTGGGTCATATTGTCTAAACTCGGTTGTGTAGCTGTTTCCTGCTCCTTTTACCTCTGAATCACCCTCATAGCCCATGAATTGATAACGGTACCCCTTCTCTATCGTTCTACCATCCAATTGTACTCCAAATGGACTATAATCAGAAACTTGGCTTATGCCCACTTCGTAACTTGATATTGTGCTATTATTATCACTTATTGGATAAATTACATCATTGACCACAACGAGCACATTTCCTAGATGGTTTGAAAGTTCGTAATTACGATTTCCTAATACTCCGTAGCTTGGTAAAGCATTAGGTAAGAACATGTTTACTGAATCTCGTGTTAAACCCAAGCGTGAGCTTCCATAAATATTACGTTCTGTCAGGTAATAATTAACTGCTGTATCACTTACTTTATGATCGTACATAGAAAGTTGATTCCCTTGTGCATCTAAAATGTAGTATGTGCTTTTTTCTAGCATTGCTGTTTGATTGTTGTAGATGTGTTTGGCTATTCTATTGCCCATTGCATCATAATCAAAAATAACGTTTTTATTATCACTAGACAAACTTCTGCGAATTTCTTTTACTTTTCCGCTTACTGTCCATATTATCGTATCAATTTCTTCTTGACGGTCTTTTACTAAACGTCCTTCAGCATCGTAGGAATAATTATTGTTTAAATTGATATTGACAATAGAGTCAAAAACTCCCATATCATCTATATCTGTACTCGCCACATTAATACCTATAGAATCATTGATATGATATAAACGATTGCGCAATAACCTCCCGTTTCCATCTTTTTCATAACCATAGAATAAGGAATCTATTTGTGTACCATCTCTTTCATATCTGCTTTGGGTTTTGATGTTCCCCAGTGCATCGAAAGTAAATGAATTAAAATATTCATCGTTGTAAGATGTAGGATTCCAATTGTTTCCATTTAAACCACTTTCGTAACTTCTGCTTTCTTTCAGGCGGTTCAGCTGATCATATTTATAAGCATTCAGCATTGGCATATTCTCACGTGTAAGTGGATTTGTAATGGCAGTTTGCATATAACGGATATTTCCATTGTATAAATCATAACTATTTTTCGCTGCATGGCTCGAGCTATTTACTGTTGCCGATGGAGTAGCCCCACCTATTGCAGAATAATCTCCAAGATAATAATTCAGTCCAAAACCAAATACATCTTTTCCAAAGAATCCATTCAATGAGTCTTGATTACAATCACTACCAGGATCATTTTTATCATTTAAGACTGAAGAGTTCACTCCTTTCAGCCATCCTTGAAGATTATAATAGTAATCTACCCCTTGAAGATTGTTTTGTCCGATTTCAACACGCGCCAAAGGACCATGATCAAAATAGTAATACTGAGCATCGTTTTGCCAATCGCCATTAGAAGTTAATTCTGCTTCCTTATTTTGAGTAATCGTATTCATTTCTGTTAATGGCGAACGTGTATTGGTAAAGACCTTTTCAATACGGTTATCTGCATCATAAACATAAGCATGGTGCCATTGATCCGACTCACCATTTTGAACACTCATTCGATGCACGTTCCCACTTAATAAATCATAGGAATAGTCCATCCGCTTAAAACGTTGCGAAGCAAGACTTGGGAAGTTTTCTTCCATTTTCTTATTGTCTTGAATTATTGTTTTCACATTGCCATGAATATCATAACTATAATGTGTTGCATGATCGAAAGTCTGATCATCATTATCAAATACTTCTTCATACGTAACATGAGTAATGCGTTGCCGTTGCGCTTGCACATCATTATTTGCAGTAAAAGTTGCTGGCAAACCATTTATTATTGTTTTATCATAATAACTTTTGGTCACTTCATTTCGAGCACCATTTCCTTCAACCCATAGTTTTAATCGCATATCATCAATAGTTGATGGATTTAATACACCACCAACGTTGGCTCCAAATACAGATTTAAATTGAGGTTCTCCAGCTCCAAAATTCTCTGTTTTCTCCCCTACTTCTACTACCCTTCCAAGTTCATCATATAATGTATAACTGTATTTTCCATTGAGAGCTGAACTTATTGAAGCTTCTTGTCTTGCATTTTGACTCACCACTAATCTTCCTAACCTATCATAATAAAAACGGTTTGAATAGCGTCCACCGGCATCGTATATTTTTCTAACATAAGGATATTGAACTCCACTGTTTGCTGATGGATTCTCACCTCCAATTAAAATATTCACTGAAGAAGCTATTCCTAAGGCATATATATTTGCGTTATTTATGCCTAACGGATCAACACCATTGAGATTCTTTAAGTTCCAGTTTGTATTAGACATGTAACCACTTGAAGAAACAGTTTGATTTGTTGAATAATAATAAACTCCAGCATCACCAACAATAATTCCATTGATATGGTCTTTAAATGCTATTGCATTGAAGTTTGCAGTTGTAGTAAAACCGATTGAAGAACTCAGTATTGTATTCGCAGCAGTGTAATGCTTATATAGTCCATTATTTCCTACTACAATATAATCTCCATTTGTAAACACCTGGATAGCATTGGTTTGATCTGTTGTGGTTAATGTAGCTTTTGGTGTTATCATAAGGGATGAAAGATCAACCTGAATTACATTTATACCATCTACAATAAAAATATTGTTGTTATTTGTTCCTTTTGACACAGCTCTTATGTTATTAGAAGAAAATGCAAATCCTGTAATTCCATTATTGCGATTATGAACTAAAGTATTATCCTCACCAAACAGTAAAGATTTTCCACCCTCGAGTGTCCAAACTTTATTATATGTAGGGATAGGAGCAGTTAGACCTTCCGGTTTAGCTACTTTCCACTTTCCACCTCCATCAATTGTAGTTCGCACCACAAAATCATCAGCAATAAGTGTTGCCAACACACCACTTTTAAAGTGAACATCTCGTATTGGAGGTATAAAAATGTGCTGGTTCTCTATCCCCATTGTTCCATATTGTTTTTTAATTAAACCATTATCTCCAGAAATAAAAACATTCCCTGATGATTCAATTTCTGAAACATCCCATAGATTAACATTTGCCTGATTTACAGCACTCACAAAATCATTACCTGAGAAATTATTAAAAGTTTGGTTATAAAGTAATGCTCCATTTTCACCAACAATGTATAATCGATTATTCGAAGTTAATTCTACTCCATGAAAATCTGTGTTCTTATAAGATGATGAAACGGAATGTACAAAAGATAATCTTAAATCGAAAAGGTTCAATACATTCCCAGTACTATTTCCAACTTTTGCTAATCCTTTCTCCCCTACAATACACATATTCGCATTAGAAGAAAAAGCATTATATATATTTTTATTAATATTATTCTTAATAGCATCAAAAGTGTTCCCTGCTCCATTTAGAAGATAGATTAATCCATCATCACCATAGGCATACAATTTATTTTGCACTTTATCTTTCTTTAGTATATTAATCTTGTCAGGATAAATAGTAAATGATTGGTCAATATTACTATCAATAGAAGTACCTCCATTAATCAAATTAATTCGTGAAATATGTCCATTATCATTTGCCACTAAAAGTTTATCTGAATGATAGCTTAAGTGATGAGCAGTAGATAATGAATTACCCACAAACACCTTATTTGTTCCAGCATCTATATCCAATTTATCAATTGAATTTGTTGATGATATTGTATAAAAATAAGAATCTCCTAAAGCAACTTTCATGTAATTAGAACCCGAAATTTGTCCGGCTATTTCCACAATTGGGGTATATTCTTTTTTTAGCTTCCATGCTTGACCTGAATTTGTAATTGCAACACCATACAATTTTCCTGAAGAATGTACAGTTGCACTTAATTCCTTAATAGAACTTCCTGTTGTTGAATTATAATTTGAAACCTCCCAATTAGGATTTGAAACAAGTGCATTCTCAGTATATCGAATATATCTTTCATCAGTTAACATTACATGAATATTTCCTGATGTTGATTCCTCAATCCATATACTGGTGATTTCACCATATAACAATGGCATTTCTACTTTAACCATTTGATGAGTTCCTGAAACATAAGGAAAAATTAAAGAAACACGACCGTTTTCACTTGCGGCTGCAATAACTGAATTATTTTCACTTATGGTAATATCAAAATATGAACTATCTGATAAAGTTTCCCATGTTTTAGCTGCATCTTTAGTAAATAACAATCTATTATTTCCATTAACAATTGCTATTGCCACCCCTTGTTGCTCATTAAAAAATCGGATTTTTTTAATTGAATCGTTTAAATTAGAAGAACGGTGTTTCCAATGAGACTCAGTTACCGAAATATCAGTATTTCTGAAAATCCTTCCATCGCTATCCGTTGCATATGCTTTATTACTTTCATAAAAATGAACATCTGTAAAATTATTTGTATTGACCTTTTCAATTTCTGTCCATATAGAAGAAGATGATGAATAAGTATAAAAGCGTGAGAGTTCAAGTGAAGGATCATGAGCAGTACAATAAATTACATTTGACATTGATTCAACGCTTAAAACATTTCCTGAGAGACCACTATTCACTGTAGTAAAAGTAGGTAGAGAAGTTGTGAAATTATTAGAAATTACGGCTAATCCATTATCTCCAACAATTATAACTTTAGGAGACGAACCTGAATTAATTATAGAAACATCATTTAATGATATAATCATTCCATTAACTGTCCAGGTATTAAGTAAATCCCAAGATGCTCCTCCATCCTTAGTTTTCAAAACAGTTCCTAACTCACCTATCGCAACTCCGTAAGTCGCATCTATCATCACTATTTTTTTAAGATCTGCTCCGATTAGTTTATGTTGTCTTTGCCATGTTTTACCACCATCAGTCGTTTTATACAAGTATCCTCGGTTTCCAACACTACCAGCTAAATAACCTAAGGAAGCATTAATCATTTGAAT
>DATGMV010000044.1:0-8932 GCA_035307185.1 Fermentimonas sp.
ACTACTTGATGTACGCTGGCAGGACTTCCCACTGAGTCAGAACCAAAATTAGAGTAAGATAGCATTGCAATAACCGGCTCAAAATTAAAAAATTTGACTGTTGATTTTGCCAATCGTGCAATATCTATCAAAGTATCCGAATCAGGATGTCTGTTGAATAGTGTATCTGCAAGGAATAAAACACCTTTCTTGGTATTTACAATGTGCATTGCCCCAATATGATTATAGCCCTCACGTATACCTATAATTTCTTTTGCTATTTCAATGTTTTCGGTATACTTGCTAAATACGCCTGAAATCATGGCATCTGCATCGCCTGTTTCCACCATCATCATGCCAAAGTAACTGCGTTCAAACATTTTTTCGGAGGCTTCGTGGAATGTCATTCCCTGGCGTGCTCTTTTTTCTGCAAGCTTCTTAGCATACCTCGCACGACGCTCTTCTTCACGATCGTGACGAAGATTGACAATCTCAATTCCATCAAGACTAATCTGATTTTCTTTTGCTACGTTAGCAATCTTCTCCTCGTTTCCAAGTAATATTGGATAGCAGATGCCATCAGCATAAGCAGTTTCTGCTGCTCTAAGCATATTTAGATGGTTTGTTTCAGAGAAAACCACCCTTTTGGGTTTCTGGCGTGCCATTTCATATAGTCTGCGAATTATTTTATTATCCAATCCCATCATGTCACGCAATTTATGGTCATACTCTTCCCAATTTGTAATATGTTTGCGTGCAACTCCTGATTCCATTGCTGCTTTAGCAACCGCAGGTGCAACATGAGTCAGTAGTCTCGGATCCAATGGCTTAGGAATAATATAGTCTTTTCCAAACTGAAGCTTCTTTATACTATATGCAGCATTTACTACTTCGGGAACAGCCTTTTTTGTAAGGTCGGCAAGTGCATAAACAGTAGCAATCTTCATTTCCTCGTTGATGCATGTTGCCTGAACATCAAGAGCACCTCTAAAAATATAAGGAAACCCAAGTACATTATTTATCTGATTAGGATAATCCGATCTGCCGGTTGCAAAAATGAGATCATCTCTGGATTCCATAGCTTTTTCATAACTAATCTCAGGATTAGGGTTAGCAAGTGCAAAAACAATAGGTGCATCGCTCATAGATCTAAGCATTTCTGGTGTAATTACATCGGCAACAGATAAACCAAGAAACATATCAGCATCCTTCATAGCTTCTTCAAGAGTTGTAATATCTCTGTCTGTCACAAAAAGCTTTTTCTGCTCATTTAAATCCGTCCTTTTTTTGTTAATCACCCCTTTGGAGTCGACCATTACAATATTTTTAGGATTTGCGCCAAGTGCAATATATAGTTTAGTGCAAGAGTTGGCAGCAGCACCTGCACCATTAACCACAATCTTAATATCACCAATATTTTTTCCATTAATCTCAAGTGCATTTAGCAAACCGCATGCAGAGATAATTGCCGTACCATGCTGGTCATCATGCATTATTGGAATGTTAAGCTCTTTTTTTAGGCGTTCCTCAATTTCAAAACACTCAGGTGCTTTTATATCCTCTAAATTTATACCTCCAAATGTTGGAGCAATAGCTTTAACCACTTGAATAAACTTCTCAGGATCCTTCTCATCCACTTCTATATCGAAAACATCGATACCGGCAAATATCTTAAATAACAACCCTTTCCCCTCCATAACCGGTTTACCTGCAACTGCACCAATATCTCCGAGACCAAGCACAGCTGTTCCGTTTGATATTACAGCCACAAGATTACCTTTTGAAGTATAATCATATGCTGCTGCAGGATTATTCTTTATTTCTATACAAGGCTCTGCCACACCCGGAGAGTAAGCGAGTGAAAGATCACGCTGAGAGCTATATGGTTTGGTAGGTACAACCTCAATTTTTCCTGGACGTCCTTGAGAATGATAATTCAAAGCATCCTCACGTAGTTTGTTGTTTGTCATTTTGATATATATTGTGCGATAAAAATAATAATATGGGCAAAATTAAGAAAAATATGCGACAGATTATAATTTTACTGTTACTTAACTCCTGCTTCTATTTACTTTTTTTTGTACCTAAATAAAAAAATATCAAAAGACAGTATTAAAGAAAGTTTATGTAACTCTCAAATTAAATGATATTCTGGAAGTTAATTGTGATTAATAAATATTATATTTGTGAACGTGAACCGAAAAATAATCCATATAGATATGGATGCTTTCTACGCCTCCATAGAGCAACGCGATAACCCTGAATATCGTGGCAAACCAATTGCTGTGGGTTATGGAGAAAAAAGAGGAGTAGTAGCAGCAGCAAGTTATGAAGCTCGTAAATTTGGAGTTCACTCTGCTATGCCATCAATTACAGCGTTACGTAAATGTCCACATTTAATTTTTGTTTCTCCTCGTTTCGATGTATATCGTAGTGTATCAAACCAAATAATGCAGATTTTTCAAGAATACACTGCAAAAGTAGAACCACTCTCACTTGATGAAGCATTTCTTGATGTAACTGTAAACTATAAGGGTACAAAATCAGCTACTCTTATAGCAAAAGAGATAAAGCATAAAATATTTAACCGTACACATCTTTCGTCATCTGCCGGAGTCTCTTATAATAAATTCCTTGCAAAAGTAGCCTCTGATTTCCAAAAGCCAAACGGACTTTTTGTTATTGAACCAGCTAAAGCAGAAGCTTTTGTTGAGAAACTACCGGTCGACAAATTTTTCGGTGTGGGTAAAGTTACGGCAAAACGAATGTATGAATTAGGTATAAAAACCGGTTATGATTTGAAGCAATGGTCAGAGCTCGATTTGGTCAGAGAATTTGGTAAAGCGGGTATATCATACTATCAATTTGCGAGAGGTCTTGACAGCAGAGAGGTAGAGTCGGAGAGAGTACGTAAATCACTTGGAGCAGAAGTTACCTTCTTAGATGATTTATATGAGATTGTTGATATTCTTAGTTCACTTGATCAGATTGCTCATGAGGTTGAGAGAAGAGCTGAGAAGCGTAAGTTCATGGCTAAAACTGTAGTGTTGAAAATAAAATATGCCGACTTCACAATTATTACCCGTAGTAAAACTGTGAACAACTTTGTGAATAGTTATGAAAAACTTTTTGAAATAGGTAAAGAGCTGCTATTGCAGGTAGATGATATTGAAGAAAAAAAGA
This sequence comes from Fermentimonas sp., assembly GCA_035307185.1. Lineage (GTDB taxonomy): Bacteria > Bacteroidota > Bacteroidia > Bacteroidales > Dysgonomonadaceae > Proteiniphilum. Next base: position 3,163 of record DATGMV010000044.1, read on the forward strand.
TTCGACTTATGGGACTTACTTTAAAAAAATCCGAATCCGACCTAAATCTATCTCTCGCCGAAGCTATTCAGTTAAAAATTGATTTTGACGAATAATTATCTCCTTCTGAATTCAGGTACTAAGAGATATAGTTCTCAGGCTTTTTTGCCTTTATATCTTTATAATATGATTTTATTTTAACAATATCTTCTCTGTAATTTCCTGTAGGATAGAACATTTCAAGCACACTTGCCTCCTTCTTTCCGTAGTCAAGACCAATTAATAGAATTGGCACTTTTGCTTTCATGGCAATAAAATAAAACCCTTTCTTCCACTCTTTTACCGGCTTACGTGTGCCCTCCGGAGTAATCCCAAGGTGCATCCATTCACGTTCGTCAAATTCATTTGCCAATTTACTTGTAAGAGATTCATTCCTATCTCTTTTAACAGGGATTCCGCCAATCTTACCAAAGAATAAATTAAATGGAAATACAAACCATTCAGCTTTAATCAAAAAATTTGCTTGACGCCCCAACGTGTTATAAGCTAATTTACCTACTATAAAGTCCCAATTACTGGTATGTGGAGCTACAGCAAGTACGCACTTAGGAACTTCCGGAAATGTATTTATCACCTTCCAGCCCATAATTTTGGTTAATAAGAATTTGCTGAAATTAGCCATAAGATAAGGTGTTATTTGTTTTTTTTTAAAGTTAATTTGCTTGGAGTTTTTCTAAATCAATAATCGATTTCTCCCATTTATTAATTATTATGTCAAGTTTTGACTTGGTCTCCAAGTACTTCTGAAGATATTCCATATCTGAAGCACCCTCTGGAGTAGTAAGATATTCTTCCATCTTAGAAATACTATTCTCAATAGTTTCTATCTTCTCTTCAGCTTCTTCAACTTGTCTCTCAAGTTTTCGTATCTTACCATTTAGCTCCTTTTGTTCCTGATAAGATAACCTGTTATCTGAACTTGAAGATATTTTAGCAGATATTTCAGTTTGTGAGGCTGATTGTGCAGTCGATTTAGACAACTCAAGTTGTTGTAAGCTGTCAATTCTCTTACTTGATAGGTAATCGTATATTCCTCCAATATACTCAGTTACCCTACCTCCACCAAACTCATAAACCTTGTTAACCAATCCATCTAAAAAGTCGCGATCATGAGAAACAATTATAGCAGTACCATCAAACTCCATAATTGCTTTTTTAAGCACATCCTTAGATGCCAGATCAAGGTGATTTGTAGGTTCATCAAGAATTAATAGATTTACCGGCTCTAATAGCAGGCGTATCATTGCTAAGCGACTTCTTTCACCACCCGATAGAACCTTAACCTTTTTATCTGAAGCTTCGCCCCCAAACATAAATGCACCTAAAATATCTCGTATTTTTGTTCTAACATCACCTACAGCTACATCGTCGATTGTTTCAAACACAGTAAGATTTTCATTAAGCATCTGTGCCTGATTTTGGGCAAAGTAGCCTATACTGATATTATGCCCTAACTCCAGTTTTCCCCCGAAATTAATTTCATTCATAATGCATTTCACTAATGTCGACTTGCCCTCTCCATTTTTACCAACAAATGCTATCTTTTCTCCTCTTTCAATTGTGAGTGTTACATCTTTAACAACCATGTGATCACCATAGTTTTTATACAGGTCTTCAATTATAACAGGATATGAACCTGATCTTGGCGCAGGTGGAAATTTCAGATTAAGACGTGAGTTATCTACCTCATCTACTTCAATTCTTTCTATTTTTTCAAGTTGTTTAATTCTCGACTGAACCTGATTCGATTTGGTAGGTTTGTATCTGAATCGTTCTATAAAATCTTCAGTATCTTTAATTTGTTTTTGTTGATTCTCAAAAGCTCTTAATTGTTGCTCGCGTCGTTCTTTTCTAAGTTCAACATACTTTGAGTAACTTACTTTATAGTCATGAATATCGCCCATTACAATCTCAGCAGTACGGTTGGTTACTGCATCCAGAAAAGCACGGTCGTGCGATACAAGCATAACTGCATTAGCTTCGGTCAAGAGGAAATTTTCTAGCCATTGAATAGATTCAATATCAAGATGGTTAGTAGGCTCATCAAGTAAAAGTACATCGGGTGATTGCAGCAAAATCTTTGCAAGCTCAATCCTCATTCTCCAACCCCCACTAAACTCACGCGTTTGTCTATTAAAGTCTGATCTTGAAAAGCCAAGTCCCAATAGTGTTTTTTCCACCTGAGCTTCAAAATTGTGAATTCCCGATATCTGTAGCAGCTCTTGTAGATCTGTAGCTCTTTCAATAATTTTGTGATACTCATCAGACTCATAGTCTGTTCGTTCTGCCATTTCATTATGGAGATGGTTCAGCTCTGTTTCCATTCTGTGAAGGTGATCGAATGCAATGGAAGCCTCTTCCATTACAGTGCGGGTATCATTAAGCTTCATTTGTTGTGGCAGATAACCTATTGTAATATCTTTCGGAGTTGATACATTGCCGCTTGTAGGCTGTTGTATTCCTGCCATTATCTTTAAAAGTGTAGACTTTCCTGCGCCATTTTTTCCTGTAAGTGCCATCCTTTCATTCTTATTAAGAACAAAAGAAACACGGTCTAATAAAGTAAAACCACCAAATTCAACTGATATATTTTCAACAGAGAGCATCCGAATTATTTTTCTGCAAAGAAAATGCTTTTTAAGAGACAAAAAAAATCGCACTTGATAATTTCAAGAATTTTCATTAAATTTGCATCATCGCACAACTTGTTGAACCTCCACTTAGCCGATTGTAAAAAAATATAATCGACAAATGTTTCTTTCAATATGTAATGACGATTATAAACACGAGAAAAAATAACTTAAACATTTAAAATGGCAAAATCAAATTCATTTAGTAAAAGAGAGATTGAAAAAAACAAACAGCAGAAAAGAAAAGAGAAAAGAGAAAAAAGAGAAGCAAGAAAGCTTCAACCTACAGATTCATTCGAAGACATGATAGCTTATGTGGATGCTAACGGAGTAATTATGGATGAGCGTCCAGAACCTACTAATACAGAAGAAATCGAATTAGAAGATATTGAAATATCTATACCTCCAAAAGAAGTTGAAGAGAAATTAGGAGATCCAACGGGCAAAGTAGAGTTTTATAATGTAGACAGAGGCTTTGGTTTTATTAAAGAATCAGACAGTCCCAAAAAATATTTTTTCCATGCAAGCAATGCAGAATATGGAATTGGAGAAAATGATAACGTTACCTTCAAACTTGAAAACGGACCAAAAGGAGTTAACGCAGTTGAAGTTAAGCTTATTAAATAATACTATCCTTCAGTTCATTAATTGAAACAGTTTTCTGTTCACCCGACAACATGTTTTTTAGTGTGACAGAACTGTTTTTAATTTCATTTTCCCCAATCAATGCAACAAAGGGTATTTTGTTATTATCAGCGTAACTAAGCTGTTTCTTCATTTTAGAAGCTTCGGGATATAGCTCGCAACGTATACCTGAATTACGTAAATTTGTAATTAAAGGCAGAATAAATTCCGATTCTTTCTCTCCAAAATTCACAAATAGCAGGTCGGTAGAGTGGGAGAAATCCTCAGGAAACAGATCTAAATCTGTCAGTACATCATAAATTCTGTCAGCTCCAAAAGATATTCCCACACCCGAAACACCTTTAAGACCAAAAATACCTGTTAGATTATCATACCTACCACCACCTGTAATACTGCCCATTTCGGCGTCAAGTGCTTTCACCTCTATTATGGCTCCGGTATAATAGTTAAGACCTCTTGCAAGTGTTAGGTCAAGCTCAATATTGTTATTCAACTGAAGTAACTTACATTTATCAAAGATATACTCCATTTCGTTAACTCCGTTTAGTCCTGTTTCAGACAACTTAAATAAGCTTTTCAGATTACTAAGTTTTGTTTCAGTATTACCACTAAGTTGAAGTATAGGCTGTAGTTTTTCAATTGCATCATCAGAAACACCTGATGCACTTAACTCTTCATTTACTTTAACTAAACCAATCTTGTCAAGCTTATCAATTGCTGTTGTGATTGCGGTTATTCTATCTGTTTCACCAATTATATCAGCAATACCCGACAGTATTTTTCTATTATTAATCTTTACAGAAACTCTTATCCCGAGACGAGTAAATACCTGATCGATTATCTGAATCAACTCTACTTCATTGAGTAAAGAGTCTGATCCAACAATATCGGCATCGCACTGGAAAAACTCACGATAACGTCCTTTTTGCGGACGATCGGCTCTCCATACCGATTGAATTTGATATCTTTTAAAAGGAAATGTAATCTCATTCCTATGCATTACAACATATCTGGCAAAAGGTACTGTGAGGTCATATCTTAGTCCTTTCTCAGATATCTTATTGGCAGTCTTAATAGAATTTGACTCCTCTATATCTTTTACACTCATGCTCCGTAGGAAATCTCCGGAGTTTAGTATTTTAAATAGTAACTTATCACCTTCTTCTCCATACTTTCCCATCAAAGTAGACAGATTCTCCATTGCCGGAGTTTCAATCTGGCGAAAGCCGTAAAGTTTGTAAACCTCTTTAATTGTATCAAATATATAGTTGCGTTTCGCCATTTCTTCGGGCGAAAAGTCACGAGTACCTTTTGGGATAGAAGGTTTCTGCATTTTATCTCTATAATTTATTATGTTGAATTAAATTTAACTGCAAAGATACAGTTTTATTTATCTGCCTCCGAATTTAAACTCAACAGGAATGGCAGCAGGAACTTTAATTAGGGTGTTCCCAACTGTAAGCTTTGGCCATAACTTAACAGAAACAGTTGTTTCATTTGGTGTAATTCCCAGAAAAGCACTCATTTCATTAGCAACTCTTTTCTGTGAATAACGGTTCATAAGATTTCTAAGATCTGTACTTATTGGAATTGGCACTACTTTAGTTTCACCCGGTTCTATTCTGATTGGAATATCCATTTTTCCTTGAACAAGTTCAATCTCATTAACCATAATTTCATAGTCGAGAGCATCTAAGAATGCAGCTGTAGCATTCGGGTTAGTCACATCCATATTTAAAACCATACTAAATGGGATAGACTGTCTGTTCGAGCCACCTGCCAGTATCGTTGCTATTGATGCAAGATTAGAAACAGATATATCACCTGCATTACCAAGATTAATATCAGCAAGCTGAATATTTCCCAATGAGTTGTATTTATACTCACTCTGTGAGAGCCTATAAGCTCCACCAATACTATTCATTACATCACATCCGGATAGTAAGGTTAAAGACAATAGTGTTACTATTGATAATAGAATAATTGATACTTTTTTCATTATAATTGGTTTGTTTATTTTATAATCACCATTGTTGCACCATATCCATACTCCTGAAATGAAGCATCTTGATACTGACATTTTGGGTAATTCTTTTTCAACTCTTTTAAAATATTTGTTTTTAAGACACCATCTCCCTTACCATGAATGAATACTATCTTACGATTTTTATACTTCACATTATCAGACATGACTTCATTAAATTTATTAAGCTGGAATTCTAAAATAGCGGCATTATCCATACCTGTTGTGGTCTCAACCAACTCATTTATATGAAGATCTATCTCAATTATGGGATTTCTTGGCTTCTTCTCAATACGTTGTCGGGCAGGTCTCTTATTTTCTGTTATTTTTTCCTTCATTGCACGCTCCAAATCACCTGCAGAAACAAGTATATCCTTTTCAGGTATATCATCTTTTACAATAAAATATATAATTGCATCATCTTCAAAGTAAT
>DATGMV010000045.1:0-5177 GCA_035307185.1 Fermentimonas sp.
CGAAACATCTTCTCTATTTATAGTGTTTGGACCCATAACCGAAGTCACATCAGCCACATTACTCAAAGGTATTTTACTACCATTTGCATCAATAATAAGATTTCTTATTTGATCTCCTGTCAATCGGTTATCATCATTTACTTTTAATGTCAGATCATACGATCTGTTTTCTTCATACACTTGCGATACAACCTCCCCGGCAAGCATCACAGAGATTATTTCAGAAAACTCGGGTAAAGAAATACCATATTTTGCCAAAAGCTCCCTTTTTGGAATAATTTTAAGCTCCGGTCGCTCCACCTGCTGTTCAACATTTAAATCTACTATCCCTTCAATATTATTTATAGAATTTTTAATTTGATTGCCAAGCTCAAACATCCTGTTTAAATCAGTTCCAAACAGTTTAATAGCAATATTAGTTTGTGATCCTGAAAGTATTGCATCAATTCGGTGAGAAATAGGTTGTCCAATCTCAATATTTACACCTGTAATCACACTCATCTTTTCACGAATCTCCTCGAGTATAACATCTTTTGAGCGTTTACCCGGTTTAATTGGAGCTTCAATCTCCGAAGTATTAACACCCAACACATGCTCGTCGAGTTCTGCTCTGCCGGTCTTACGACCAACTGTCATAACTTCAGGTATCGATAGTAATATCTCCTCTGCCATCCTTCCAATCTTGTCCGATTCTTCAAGCGAAATACCCGGAAGTGTACTTACATTTATAGTGAAAGACCCTTCATTAAATGGAGGTAAAAAACTTCTTCCAAGCGAGAAAAACATAACCAAAGCAACTACAAAAACTGTCATAGTACCACCTACAATCAACTTCCTATTATTTAGCGAATAGGTAAGTGCTTTCTTGTAATGCTTTTTTAGAAACCTCACTACAACAGGTTCTTTCTGAACTTTTTCTTCACCTCTTTCTTTGCCAAGCATATAGCTGCACAAAACCGGCGTTAGTGTAAGTGCAACAAGTGTCGATGCCAATAATGATATAATAAATGCAATTCCAAGCGGTGCAAGCATTCTGCCTTCCATACCCGAGAGGAAAAATAACGGTATAAAACTCAAAATAATAATTATAGTAGAACTAATAATCGGCAGTCTCACCTCTTTAGACGCCTCATAAACTACCTGCGAAACAGACTTCTTTTCATCAATAGGTTTAAACCTGTTCTCACGAAGTCGTTTAAATACATTCTCTACATCCACAATAGCATCATCAACCAAAGATCCAATAGCAATAGCCATCCCCCCCAAGCTCATTGTATTTATAGTAAGACCCATAAACTTCAAAACAAGCATAGCCACAATTAGTGAAATAGGAATTGAAACAAGTGAAATGATGGTGGTTTTAGAGTTCATTAAAAAAACAAACAGTACTATAACTACAAAAATCCCACCTTCAATAAGAGCCCTTTTTACATTATTAATCGAGCTGTTAATAAAGCGTGATTGACGAAAAATATCTGTCGAAATTACAACATCGGGCGGCAACTCACTCTTCAGCGCGGCTATTGACTGGTCGAGTTTATCTGTAAGATCAATTGTGGCTGTTCCCGGTTGTTTAGTTATTGTAAATAAAACTGCCGGTTTACCTTTTTCCGATGCTACACCTAATTTAGGCGACTTGTCACCTATTGTTACATCGGCAATGTTTCCGAGTAAGACCGGAATCTCATTCACCGTTTTCACAACTGTAGTCTTCAGGTCTTGTAAATTGTTAGTTGATAACATTCCTCTAATAATGTATTCATTACCAAATTCATTTATTACACCACCCGATACATTCTTATTCATCCCTTTAACCGCAGAAATTACCTCGTCTAAACTAACATCATAATACTTCATCCTTCCCGGATTAAGCAGAATCTGATACTCCTTTATTTCGCCACCCAGTATAGAAACTTGGGCAACACCACCTGTAGATAGTAAACGCGGACGTATTATCCAGTCGGCCATAGTTCTCAAGTCGCGCATAGATGTACTATCTGCCGTAAGTCCAATAATCATTATTTCACCCATGATAGAAGTCTGCGGACCCAAAGTAGGATTGCCAACATTTGCCGGAAGTCCCTCTTTAATAAGAAGCAGTTTTTCAGAAACAGTCTGTCTTGCGATATTAATATTTGTACCCCAGTCAAACTCTACCCAAACTACAGAAAAACCTGTAGTAGATGAAGATCTCACTCTTCTAACATCAAGAGCTCCGTTCAAAGCAACCTCAATAGGAAATGTCACCAAACGTTCCACCTCTTCCGGTGCCATACCTTGCGCCTCAGTCATTACCACTACAGTAGGTGCATTCAAATCGGGAAAAACATCCACCTCCATATTAGTCGCTATAAAAATCCCTGCTATCATCAATAAAGCCGAAGCCACTAAAATAACCAATCGGTTATTTAATGAAAATCTAATAAGATTATTCAACATAATAATACCCTGTATTTTTATTAATGACTATGACCTTCAGGTATTGCCGATGGAGTTGCAGCCAGTTTAACCTGATACACACCTTTGGTAACAACTATATCCCCTGCATTAAGTCCCGAAACAACCTCAACCCTAGCACCATCATTTTGTCCAAGCACAACATTCTGTTTTTTATAATGCTCCTCATCCAATTGTAAATATATAAAATGAAGTCCTTGCTCTTCCGTTATGGCAGAAACAGGCAACGAAAATACATTAAATCGAGGGTAGGAGAGAAGGTATACTTCTACATAAGAGCCCGGAATTATTTTTCCAACATTATCAAATTCAAAAATAACCGGAATAAAAAAGGAATTCTTATTTATAGATCTACCATAAGTCAAAAGTTTTCCGTTTAAATTAGAAACATTATATAAACTGTCGTCATAAGCCATTTTAAAATTGGCATCTGTTATAGAGTTCAGGTTATTAAAATGAATCTCATTCACCTCCGCACGCAATTGAATTCTTCTGTTTTGAGAAATTGTAGCAATTGGCTGACCTACAGAGACGAAATCTCCCTGACCTACAAACAGGTTCTTAATAAAACCACTTTTAGGTGTTGATATACTAATACCTTTTGTACTATAATCAGAAGCCTGCGCCTCATAAACCATTTTTGCAGTCTCGTATCTTAAACGAACTTGTTCAAACTCTTTCTGCGAAATAATCCGGTCATTCACTAAACTGCTTGCACGTTCAAATGCATTCAATGCAGCCTCATATTCTATCTTAGCCACTGCAGTTCTGTCACCTTCGGGAAGAGTTTGTGCAGAAACTGTAACAATTGTCTCTCCAGCACTAATAGCGGTACCCTCAACAAAAGAGCTTTTTGCAAATGACACTATTCCGCTGGAAGTTGAAGAAATTGTTATCTCATCACTTTGAGATGAAATAATTTCTCCGCTTGTTTTAATAACATACCTGAAAGTATCGGTTACAATACTCTCAGTTTCCAAACCGGTTGCTTGTGCCTGCTCTGTAGTAAAATGTATATTGTCTGTATCATGATGCTCATCATGCTCATCATGCTCACCATGCTCATTTTGATTATGAGCATTACATCCAACAAATAGCATAGCATATGCTATGCATATAGAAATAATTGTAGTTCTCATAAATATATGAAAATTCTAATGAAAAATTGATTGAAAATAAAAAGAAGAAAGCTAAGTCAGCTTAAATGGAGGCGCACGTAACCCCAGCGGATTACTATTTTCAGAAGATAATAAGGTATAAAAGTGTTCTATAAATTCAGACTCGTAATCAGATATTGGTACACATAAGTCGGCAATAATTGATAATATTAAATCTGAGTAAAAGCCACTATAATAATTATTTAAAAGTGATAACGACTTAATACGTATCACATTATCGCTTGGCTGCAAAATGAAATTTGAATGTAAAAAGCAATTAGAGTTCTCAGAACTATTTTTGGGAGAATGGCTATGATCACACTCATGTTCTGCCTGTTCAGTATTAAAGCATGTTATAATACTTTTATGGTGATGATGATGAGGTATAGCAGATATTGCAAGCATTAATATGCTTGTAAGAGAAAATATAGATATGTGCAAAAATCGTTTCAAATATCTAAAATTTAGAAAATCACACTACTAATATACAACATAATATACACAGCTATGTTTATTTATCTTTCAACAGATGCTCCAAAAACCTCAATCCAATCAAGGCGTGAACAAGAATTTGATTTACCCCCCGGCATTAAATCAGTGAATCCAACTTCTTCAACATTAGAAAGATCGGGGTTTGCTGCTGCACCCACCTCCACAACTCTGTTAATATCCAGTCTATACCATTGTATATCTTGAATATTAAACTCTGTAACCCGCCAATCTTTAGAAGGAGCATCATTAACATCACTCACAATCCATGTGCCATCTGCAAGCTTCAAAGCAAGTCTTAGATATCTTAAACCGCTCTGCTTACTTCTCCATTTTATTTTTGAAAAGCCGGTTAAATCCACATTATATTTTTTATGTTTAAGTGAAACTAACCAGTTATCTAAGCACAAGCCCGACCATACATAAAACGGATCATCCACCGGTCGGTCGTGATTACTCTTTTTCAAACTATCTTGTCCGTCACCATATAAATTAAGAATTAAATCAATATTATCAACATGATTTTGTGAAAGTGGAATCTCTGGAGGCGTTTCTTTCCAGTCTTCTCTGAAAAATAGTTCGGGACGGTAATTTTCCTGAGAAAATATCAACATAGAATTTATAAAAAGAGCAACAAAAAGAATCAATTTCATACTAAAATGTAGTTAATAAACCTATATAAAATAACTAACTTCCAAAGATATAAAAAAAGGCCTATTTTTAAACAAATCTAATCGGATTCTCCGTTAATCTAAGTTAACCATAAATCTAAATTTAAGTTATCTTTTCTTATAATAGCGAACATTAAGCTTATAGATTAAAACTATATTATATATACTTCTGTTGTAAATTAGAATGTGCTAAATATTGGATATCAATATGTATGTATATTTCATCAAAGTAAAAAACTAATCACAGCTTAGTCTACAGATGAAATATGGAATTGCCAACTTCCGAAACAAACACAAAATAACATTCCAGTGTATCGCCTTTCCAACTTGCCGGAATAGCCACGCTCGCTTCACCAGTTGTTCTTACAAACTTGCCTAGTTCATACTTCGATTCACCTTTCGT
>DATGMV010000046.1:0-4142 GCA_035307185.1 Fermentimonas sp.
ATCATAAAGTTTATCTGTACGTTTTGGATCAGTACCTATATGAATCAATAAAATAAAACCATTCAATCCATCTACATCATTCTCTTCGAATTCGAGTATATTATTATAAATAACCTCTGAAGACCGATAGTTACTCATCTCCGGAGTAGTATAATCAGCATTTGAAGTAGTTCCGGGAGTAAAGTTAACAACTTTTACACCCAAACCATATGCCCATCTGCTTATTTCACTATTATACCATTCATAAGACGGCATAAAATAGAGAGGTGAATCAATTCTTAATCCTACACTCTCCATAGCTCTGTAATTATCCTTTAAATCTTCTTCAAACTGGCTCTTTGAAACCAAAGTGGAGTCGAGATTGGTCCAATCGGCATACAACAAATGCTTATCGGAATGAGGTGCCAAATAATGTCCCATTTCTTGTATTCGACGAGAAATATCCGGGAATTTCCTGTAGAAATCTCCAGTCAGAAAGAATGAACCTTCTACCTTATTTTTATTTAGAGTATTTAAAATAACCTCCGCTCCATCAGCATATTCATGACCTGTAAAAACTAATGAAAGCTCCTTACGATTAATATTACCACGAATTATACCTTCTTCATCAATTTCAATATTCTCGCCAAACTCTGTATTTGCAGAAACTCCTTCAATCAGTTTATTTTGTGACTGAGAAGATAGATATCCAAAATAATATGCCATACATGCTGTACCATCCATAGTGGGCTCGTTTGTTGAATAATCGGCAAAATCATCGTGATAAACAACAAAGTCGGACTGAAATTCTTTATACTGATCTTCGTTTGCTAAATAAATTCCTCTAAGTGTCCCAAAGATTGAATTATAAATTGGTCCGTCCACAATTCCTCCCGTAATCGGATAACCTTTAAGATGAGTAAATGCAGAATAGATTATTTGAGCACCATATAAAGGGTATACCATTTAGGAATGCGTTTTCATTAGCTCTATCTACAACTCTTTGAATACCGCTTTTCATGTTACGAATAAATTCACTACTCGCTCTTAAATCTGTTTTCTGAGATGCAATTTGATAATGCCCCATATTTATAAAAGGATACCATTGATAATGTCGGGCAGAATCAGCTCCCATCCAAGGGGTAACGGGCTCTTTACGACCATAATTAATGGCATCGCTAAGATATTGATTGTCACCTGTAGCAATAAACAACTCTGTTGCGGCAAGCTCCATATCATCCACCCAGTTATCTTCTTCATAAAAATAAGGTGCACCACCTGGTGCAGTCTGGCTAACCCCCGGATTTGCTGCACCTATACGGTAAGCATCCAGTGCTTTTTGCTCCAGCATCTTCGCAAACTCCGGATAATAGTCTGCAAGCACTTTAGCCCCTAAAGAAAAAGAAGATGAGTATTTACCCAAAGTTGAAGCCATGCCGTGCTTCTATTCTTATTACCTAACAAACCTTGAGGCTCAGGACACACGAAATAAAACGGTCGCTCCTTTCCTGCTCCCCACCCATAATCTACCTTCTGCTCACTGGGAATAGTAAAACCTATATGATCCCTGTCGTCAGCAAGCTGATTGAAATAGGTATTTGAATCTGGATTCATTCTTATGAGCCAGTCCAACCCCCATTTGGCCTCATCCAGTATATCGGGAATACCGTTAGGTCCATCATCTCCATTTGCATCGTAGAAATCTCCAAATGAATTGGGATATTTAGAATAAGCAAATAACATCTGATAAACGGCATTGGCTGAAGTTGCAACATACTGCAGGTAATCTGAAGCATCAGAGTAAATATCATCGCCAATTCTAAATGGCACAGATTTAAGGTCATTAATTCTGATATAATACTTACCAGGAGTTTTAAACTCGGAAAAATCGAGTCTTGCAGATGAATCAAATCCCCATGTTTCACCAACATTATAAACCTTAAATCCTTCGAAAACAACAATGTTAGTATTATAATCCACCAGATCGAATGAGTTTAGAACAGAATCAGATTTACTAAAAAATACTGCAACCTTAACGTCATTTTCGAGGTAACCAACCTGATTAACCCTAATCCAACTATTTTGTGAAATCAGTAATGTTGAGATAAGAAAGAAAAGAATAATAAAATAAATATTTTTCATACATCGCAGTGTTTAGATTCTAACATACAATAGATTACATAAACACAAATATATAAAAAAAGTCATTACATAAACATATGTATATATCGGTCTGCCCCACTAAAATACAAAAAACCCCGCATGATAAAACATGCAGGGCAATTATATATATTGAAAATCTAATTTTAGAATCTGTAACCTATTGATAGGTATGCATTCTGATTCTTTAAATCTCCATCTTCAGAGTCTACAATATTTATAAGACCCATATCCCATCCAAGATCCAACAAGATTGGTCCTAATTCTGCACCAACACCAAGACCAAGTCCGGCATCAAATCTTTTCAGAAAACCGTCATCGCCAAAGACATCAGCTTCACCTTCACCACTAAGATCTCCAACTGAAGCACTAAATTTTGATTTACCACCAACACCGTAAGCAGCATAAGGACCTCCATGGAATACAATTCTTGTACCTGGAGTAACGTCGAGTTTATACGCATAATGTACTGGTAACTGCAAATACATTGGGTTTACAGTAAATTCTCCTGAAACATCTTCAAAAGTAGAAGAATATTCAGCTCCTTTGGTTGTAAAATATAGACCTGTTTGTATTGCTGAGTTATAAGCAAAGTCGAAATCAGCTGCTAAACCAACATGGAAACCAATCTTCATGTTCTGATCGTCTAGCTCTTCGCCATAGAAATTTGACATGTTAACTCCACCTTTAATTCCTAAGTTCATTTGTGCACTAACGGCTGTTACCATTGCAAGCATAGCAACCACAAGCATCATTCTCATTTTTTTCATAATTACTTCATTTAGTTAAGTTTGTTTATCCGTTTATAAAAATGAATTTTTATAAATTCACTACAAAAACAGTAATAAAACACTTATCTAAGTTTTTTGTTCGTTTTAATAACGCTGTTACACGTAAATAACATCTATAGAACCGGTAGAAAAGAGTTCATTTGCAACATCCAATATTTGCTTGCCCGAAATTGCATCTATCTTTGCAAAAACATCATCCATAGTAATATATTTGTCATAGTGCAGATAATTTTTCGCCATATTCAATGCACTATTCTCATTTATCTCCGAAGATATACCAATCTGACCTTTCCACTGACGTTTTGCCAAAGATAGCTGCATAGTAGAAAGTTCTTTACTCATAAGCTTTTTGAGCTCTTTATTTACCAAACGTAAGCACTTAGCCTTATATTTTGGGTCACAAGCAAAATAAATAGATAAAAATCCGGTATCGGTATAAAGAGTAGCATGCGATTCGACATTATAAACAAGTCCGTTTTTTTCTCTAAGCGAACTATTTAATCTGCTATTCAAGCTTCCTCCCCCCAAAATATTATTCAGAAGATATAATACATACTTATCGGGATGATGCAAATTATACTTATTCCATCCTAACATAACATGCGTCTGGGTAGTCTGTTTTTGTATAATTTGAGAAAGTGGTTTAATATTTTGAGGAGCATTTCTTCTCTTAAACTCAATTTGCTCTTGTGGAAAATTAAAATACCTCTCAAGTTGTTTAACTACTTTAGTAAAAGGAGTTTTACCGAAAGAGAAAAACACCATATTCGAAGGATGATACTGCCTTTTAACGAAGCTGTTTATTTTTTCTCTATTGAATGTTTTTAGAATTTCAGGCTCACCTAATATATAATGACCTATATCATGTCCGGCAAACATAAGGTTCTCGAAATCATCAAAAATAAGTTCAGAAGGATAGTCGGCATATGAATCTATCTCATCAATAATTACTTCTCTCTCTTTTTCAATTTGATTTTCAGCAAATTCTGAGTTGAAAATAATATCACTCAACAATTCAACAGCTCTCGGAAAATATTCTCTCAGGAAAGTTGAATATATAAAAGTCTCTTCCTTTGTTGTATATGCGTTGAGATCACCTCCCACATTTTCCATACGGTTGGAAATATGGTGTGCTCTTCGACGTTTAGTTCCTTTAAAAAGCATATGCTCAACAAAATGAGCCATTCCTAACTCATCGGGATATTCATCTCT
>DATGMV010000047.1:0-2331 GCA_035307185.1 Fermentimonas sp.
CGATGCCGCGAGTATTCCGGATAATTACATTTATGATATTTGTGAGGATATCAATACAAATACATTTTGGATAGGCACTCGTGGAGGTCTGAGTATCCTACAGCATAGCCATTCTACTTCATTTATTAATTGGAGTTCCAATCATGAGACGAACCAGCTTCCTTGTAATGAAATAAATTCTATCCAACGAGACAGCAAGGATAATATCTGGCTCGGAAGCATGGGGGGAGGTGTCTTGTTTACAAACACAAAAAAAGCCATGTTCGATTCTGTAGATATAGGTATAGCTGAAGCACCCTCTAATACGATACGCGCGATCTTCAGTGACACGAATAACACGATATGGCTGGGCATAGGCTCACACGGTATTGCACAGTATGACAGTCCTTCTGATAAAATTATTTCACAATCTTCCATACCCGGATTTGATGGGATGAGGCACCTTACTATAAACGACATTAATCAGCGTCATTCGGGAGAAATGCTTTTCGCCACGTACGGGGAGGGACTGTGGGTATACGAAAGAGGAAAACTGACGACGTATACCCTGGAAAACAGCGAATTTATCAGCAACAACCGTATTCAAAGCTTACATATGGATCGAAACAATAACTGCTGGATTGGAACACGGTATGGCCTTGGAGTATGGCTTGATGATAATTCAGGATTTACTTTTAATGACATCATTATTAATAGTACTCCCCTCGAGTCGTTGAGCATTATAGATATTACGGAAGACGAAACTGGAAGAATATGGCTGGCAACAATTGGCAATGGCCTCGTATCGATTGAAGGGAATCCTTTAAATAAAGAAGAGCTCACCTTCAAAAGTTACACGGTTGAAAACAAAAAGATTCCCACGCACACCATCAATGTGTTTCACTACGATACATCGGGTCGTTTCTGGGCGGGAGGTGAAGATGGAAAATTATATATGTACGATAACGAATCGGACTCATTTATCGATAAATCGCCCCCGTTCTCAATTTTGGGCTCTTTGATAAGTTCAATTGAAGAGGACCAATGGAGCAACCTTTGGGTAGGAACGAGCAACGGGTTGGTTAGGCTCACGTACAATAAAGAGAGTAAGCCTACACGGTACAGGGTATTTACCACGAACGATGGACTTTGTGACAATTTTTTTATACCTAAATCATCGATGGCATCAAAAGAGGAACTTTACTTTGGCTGTTATAACGGATTAGCACGTTTTAATCCGGGCGAAATAAACGTTAATATTTACCCTACTCCATTTTACATAACAGATATAAGGATACTGAACACTTCATTCCATAAGCTGGATGAAGAAATCGCGCTTGCAATATCAGAAAAAGTACCTCCATTCAGCGATCGCATTACGATACCCCACAAATATAATAATTTAAGCATCTATTTTTCGAACCTTAATTATAACAACGTAGAACTGAACCGTTACGCGTATAAACTGGATGGATTAGATCAATCCTGGGTCTACACCGACTCAAAACAGAACGCTGCATACTACAATAATCTTCCTCCTGGACACTATGTTTTTCAGCTGCGATCTACCATGCAAAACGGTGTGTGGAATGATAAAATAAAAGAGATAAAAATCAGTGTCTTGCCCCCGCCATGGCTTTCTTGGTGGGCATTCGTTCTTTATTTTTGCATGTTTGTTCTCATCGGCTATGGTATTTATAGGAATTTAAGGAACCGGATACACCTTCGTAATCAGCTACGATACAAGGAGGTGGAGCAAGAGAAAACTCAAGAGCTCAATCATGCCAAGCTTCAGTTTTTCACCAATATCACACATGAATTTTTGACGCCTCTCACTATTATTTCAGCAACAGCGGAAGAATTAGAGCAGGTATCTCCTAGAAAAGACAATCTGTATGGAACCATGCAACAAAATATCACCCGCCTGACACGATTGCTACAACAAATCTTAGAGTTCAGAAAAGCCGAATCCAATAATCTTCAACTGCGGGTTTCATATGGCAATATTTCTGAATTTATTGACAATACCACCAAGTCGTTCTTTCCCTTGATCAAGTCAAAAAAAATTCATTTTTCTTACTTGAGCGACCCCGACAACATACAAGGCTTATTTGATACCGACAAGCTGGACAAGATCCTTTATAACCTGATTTCAAATGCTGCTAAATATGTATCGAAAGGGGGATTTATACAGGTTACACTATCCTATCATGATAAGGAAAAAAAACAGATCCGGTTATCTGTTAATGACAACGGTGCTGGGATTGATGAAGAGGATCAAAAAACACTTTTCAATAGATTCTATGAAGGAAATTACAGAAAACATAACACCACAGGCACTGGGATCGGCTT
>DATGMV010000048.1:0-6321 GCA_035307185.1 Fermentimonas sp.
TTTTGGACAGCTAAAGAGAATGACGGTTTATGGGAGTCTCTTGGGAATAATTCAAATAAGTTGGTGCTTGAGAATCCGGGACTTGTTTTGGTTAATCATGGAAAAACGGGAACATCAGAAATAATTCCCGGAAAGGTATATTATGATGATCCTAATTATTCAAAGTTATGCTACAATACACATTTTCCATGGGAAGATCATAATCCATCGGGGGGTACCGCTATGGAGTATAGCTATAGGAGTCTTGACCCACGTGACTTGAGAGGAGATGATGTAAATTTTTATCTTACAGGTTTAACAGTTGACAACGATGCCTTGGAGAATCAAAAATTTACAATTTCTCAAAGCATGTTGTTCAATGGAGTTGTAGATGACGTGTTATATCGTCAAGCAATAATGCGTAAACCTCCTAATAATGGTGTTGGATATATTCTCGACTTGGCAGAGATTTCAATTCCCGGAGGCGTTATAAGAGTAGATCGTACACGCTTGGCATTTGAATACGAAATTACACTCGGTCATTACGGTTTGCCTCATTTAAACGGCAAAAATGCTTTGATCAGACAGTTTGATAAAGGCGATAGGAAGGTAATAACAGCCTCAATTCCCGGAAGAAGTGTTGCTTTAATATCATATAAGGGATGGGATCAACTTGAAAGTATGGTTCATTCTAATAGGAATGCAGAAGCAGACGAGAGTACTGTGATTTTCGCCCGAAAAAAACGACTTGATAAAAATCCTCCCATGGAGTTGCTCGTGACAGTTATGCTACACAAAATGGATGATAGTGATTGGTCTGAAGAGGAGTTAAACCCTATCACAAATATCGAAATAGAGGATGTTACAAGCACATACTCCACACTTGGAGCAACAATAACTCTTTCTGACAACAGGAAGTTTAAAGTTGATTTTCAAGATATTGATGGGAGAAAGCGTTGTTAAGCTGAATTAGACCTTTAAATAAATATTAATTATAAACTTTACTTATTATGGAAACTTCCAGCAACTTATTCTTATTCCAAGATGAAATTGCTTGGCATCCGGCCGGTGATGGAATAAGAAGACAAATATTAGGATATGACGATCAAATAATGCTTGTAAAAGTTGAATTCGAAAAAGGAGCAATTGGTTCCGAACACTCTCACTTTCATAGACAAAGTACATATGTAGTAAGTGGTGTTTTTGAATTTACAATTAACGGGGTAACAAAAACAGTTAGGGAAGGTGATGGAGTTTTTGTACCACCAAATGCAATTCATGGTGCTGTATGTATAGAACCCGGAATATTAATTGATACATTTAGTCCTACAAGAGAGGATTTTATATAAAGATAGAGGCGTATTAATATCAAAGGCAGTTATCATGAAAAGATTAAATACTGTTTTAATAGTTTTTTTTATTTGCAATAGTCTGCTTTACCCTCAATCAAAGCTTTCAGCAACTCGTATTGGTGACAGGATAGATGTTACCATTAATGGTAAGTTCTTCACAAGCTATATTTTTGCAGAAAATGAGAAGTATCCCTTTTTTTATCCGGTAAATGGTCCCTCTAATTCAACTGTAACATCTATTAGAAACGCAAATTACCCACATCATAGCTCTGTGTTTTTTGGATGTGATAAGGTTAACGGAGGGAATTATTGGCAAGAGGGATTAGATAGAGGACAAATAACTTCGTTAAATGCAAAAATTGTGGAGAGCGGAGGCGAAAGGGTGGTGATTGAGGATGAGTGTATTTGGCATAGAAGAGATGCAGACGCCCCTATAATGGATAAACGACGTATTACAATTTCAACACCTGGCTCTGGACTATATCAACTTGATTTTGATATAACCATGAATATGTTGATGGATGTAAAGATAGAAAAGACAAATCACTCTCTATTTAGTGTGCGTATCGATCCAGACTTAGCAGTTGTAAATGGAGGTACTATGATAAATGCCGAAGGGAAAAAAGGTGAGGAAGAGACATTTGGTGAAAAGTCTGCTTGGATCGATTTCTATGGTGAGCGATTTGGCAAAAATGAAGGTATAGCTATATTACAACACCCTTCAAATATGTGGTATCCATCTCCTTGGTTTACTCGAGATTATGGTTTTTTTTCACCAACACCAATGTATTGGCCTGAAAATGATGAGTATATATCTTTATTAAAAGGTGATTCTATAAAACTTAGATATCGGGTAATTGTACACTCCGGAGATCATATTGAAGCCGATATTGATGGTCATTTTGAAAATTATAAATCTAATTAAATAACAAATGAAATGCAAAGAAGATCATTTATAAAAACAGCTGCTGTAACTGCAGTTGGTTCAACAATCTTTCCTACAATTGTGCCTGCCTCAGTTATTGGAAAAAATGCACCAAGTAATAAGATTCAAATTGGACAGATAGGAGTGGGGAGAATCGCGCGCTCTCATGATATGGCTGAAACAATCAAATACGACCAAGCCCGATTCGTTGCCGTTTGTGATGTAGATCGGAAACGTCTGCAAGAAGGGAAAAAATACGTTGATGATTTTTATGCAAAGAAATCCGGCAAGAGTTCAAACTCAGACGTTAAGATGTATGAGAATTATATAGATTTGCTTGCCGATAAAAGCATAGATGCTGTAATAATAAGTACACCTGACCATCAGCATGCCGATCTGGCTATTCGTGCCGCATTGGCAGGAAAAGACATCTATTTGCAGAAACCAACGTCATTAACTGTAGAAGAGGGAAGGATTTTGAGCGATGTTGTGCGTCGACAAAATGTAATCCTTCAGGTAGGTACACAGCAACGTTCTTCCCCACAGTTTAGAGTGGCTGCCGAACTTGTAAGAAATGGGAGGATTGGTAAATTGCATACAGTGAAAATAGGACTACCAGGAGACCCTGCCGGTCCGGAAGCCCCAGAAATGCCTATTCCAGATAATCTCAATTATGATATGTGGCTGGGGTCAACGCCAGAGGTCTATTATACAGAGATGAGAGTACACCCTCAAAGTGGGTACGGACGTCCCGGATGGTTACGTTGTGAGCAGTTCGGAGCAGGTATGATAACAGGATGGGGACAACACCATTTCGACTCAGCTGCCTGGGGAATGGATACTGAGTACACAGGACCAATTTCTGTTGAAGCCATAGCTGAATTTCCGAAATGGGGCTTGTGGGATGTTCATGGCGACTTTATGGTGAAAGCCGAGTATGAGAATGGAATTACAATGTATACAAGCGGAGGTTATCCTAATGGAATCAGATATGAGGGTAGCGATGGTTGGATCTTTGTCTCGAGAGGAAGCTATGTAGCATCAGCAAGTGATCCAGTTGATCAGCAAGCCAATTCAAAGGCTCTTGATGCCAGTGATCCTAAAATATTATCTTCAACAATTGGTGAGAACGAGATACATCTTTATAAAAGTGATAATCAGCATGGTAACTGGCTCGATTGCATCAAAACAAGAGAAGAACCAATATCACCGGTAGAGATGGGACATCGTGCATGTACTGTATGTCTGATTAGTCATATTGCAATGAAGATCCCTGGAAAATTAGAGTGGGATCCGCAATACGAGAAATTTAAGAATAATGAATATGCAAACTCCATGTTGCGTAGGTCGCAGCGATACCCATACGGAACAGACTATATTAAATATTAAAGATAAATTGATGAATAAATTTTTTCATAAATCGATTTTGTTTTTTGCATGTATTACTATGTTGTCGTGTAACAATCAAAACAGAAGTTCTGAAGCTGATTCTCAAACCCTCTTTACAGGTGAATCGGGAGAAGTGAAATTAGTTGTATTGGATCCCGGACATTTTCATGCAAGCTTATTGCAGAAGTTCCCTCAACCTCGGGTAAATGATACGGTGTATGTTTACGCTCCTGAAGGTGAAGAGCTTGAACAGTACCTTGCAAGTATTGAGGCATATAACACACGTTCGGAGAACCCTACCAGCTGGGTTGAGATAGTGTATACAGGTGATGACTATCTTGATAAAATGATTGATGATAGGAAAGGTAATGTAGTTATATTAGCTGGCAATAATAAAAAGAAGACTGAGTATATATATGCTGCTATAAATGCAGGTTACAATGTGTTATCAGATAAGCCAATGGCTATCACTAGAGAAAATTTCTATCTGTTATCAGATGCTTTCGAAAGGGCTAAGGAGAATGATGTATATCTCTACGATGTTATGACTGAGCGTTACGAAATTGTAAACAGTTTAACACGTGAACTTGTGAATAATAGTGAGCTATTTGGCGAGTTACAAAAAGGTACAACTGACGATCCTGCCATAGTTATGCAAAATCTTCATCACTTCTATAAAGAGGTATCAGGAGTGCCATTAGTTAGACCTGCTTGGTTTTATGATGTTGAGCAACAGGGTGAAGGAATGACCGATGTAGGAGTTCATCTAGTGGATCTTGTTCAATGGCAAAGCTTTTCGGATGAAGTAATAGATTATCGAAATGATATAGTGCTAAATTCGGTTACACATTGGCCAACTCGCTTGACTTTAGAGCAGTTTACACGTTCTACCAAACTGAGCGCTTATCCTGATTTTCTTCAAAAATATGTAAAAGATTCTGTTTTAGAAGTATTCGCCAACGGCACTATTAATTACCAGTTAAAAGGCGTGAATGTGTCCATCACAGCACTATGGAACTATGAAGCCGCTAAAGGGAGTGGTGATGCTTACAACGGATATATAAAAGGCACAAATGCAACCATCGAGATAGTACAGGATTCATCTGTCGATTACATCAAGCAATTGTTTATTAGTAAGGATAGCTCAATAGATGAGCAGACTTTCGATGCCAATATCTCTAATGCTGTAAACGATTTACAACAAACCTACCCTTTTTTAACTGTAGAAAAGGTTTCAGATGGCAGATACCAATTTATTGCACCTGTAGAATTTAGAAAAGGACACGAAGATTTCTTCGGTAAGGTGGCAGAAAAATATTTCGAATTTCTCGTTAATCGTGATATGCCCGACTGGGAGATTTCTAATATGATAGCAAAGTTTAGTTTAACAACAAGTGCTCTTGAATCTGTAAAGAATCAGGACTCAGAATAGTAATTAAACTAAAAGTTACTTATTATATTCGACTTTTATTTTAGTAGCCGTCGAGAAGCTATTCCAATAAGCCTCGGCGGTTTCTCTATTCATTTCACCGTCAAATACAATCATCCGATAATTAAGGGTGTAGTCCTGTAGAGGTTTAATATTCCATGGTACATGACGAATTGGCACGAACTCAAAATAAAGATCACCTCTTCCACCGTTGGCGTTCATTGGCCAAACCCTCATCGGTTCGGGGTGTTGTCGATTAAATGGGTGACTCAAAAATAAAATACCTGAACGTTTTTCCGTTACATCTGATTCACCTTCAACTATGCACCATCTGGCATGACTTCCATCTGCATCTAAGCGGGTCTTACCTTCTGAGGTAAGAACGGTTGAGTTGTCTTTTACCCATTTTTCAGTTGCTCTGAATCCTATGCCACCACCGTAGCGGTAAGCATCAAGAAGAATTCCATTTTCAAGAGGACTATTCAGGGTTGAAATATAGTCAATAACCCATACATTACTGCTCACATTCCAAACCCTTACCTCTAATATTTCGTTGAGTGCAACTTGGTCTGCACCCTTGTTACCAAAATCTATATGTTGTTGTAGAACTTTAAAACCTGTATATACACTTCCGGAAGTACCTGAAAGGAAAGACTCGAATTTCACTGTACCTTCTCCTTTGGCTAAATTCCAAAAATCAACTTCTCGTCCATCAATCTTGGTCAAGGTCCAAGGTCCCCAGATTCCATAATGATGATAATGATCAGGAGCTTGTACCCGTGTTAGCTCTTCTCCCCCTGGTGAGTATAATGGGTGAATAAACCCTGATCTTTTAAATAGAGGGTCAACTCCTTTCGGAGGGAACATTGTAGAATGACGATATTTAAGTATAGTCTGATCCTTGTGGCTTATGATAAGATCGTCACCTGTTTCTCTTAAATTGAAATCCGATTTTTTATCCTCATCCATATTTATCCCGGGCTTAATTGCAAAATCCCTTACATTGTTTTTTTTAGTTACACCGTCTAAAATAAACCAAAGCTTTGGAGCGGAACCGGATTCTAATTGAAAGGCAACTTCCTTATAATTGCCATCAGTTATTTCATATAATATTATTGAATCCAGATTTAACTGAGGGTTAAGTTTTATTAATGATACTGAAACAGGAGCATTTATGCAGTCTTCAACCGTTTTTATTGAAAACCTGTTTGTATCAGATGCGTAAATAGAAATTGCTAATAACGATA
>DATGMV010000049.1:0-2554 GCA_035307185.1 Fermentimonas sp.
CCGACCTGAACCACTCAACAGTGATAGCAAATCGGGCGTTTTTAATTTTCTGGTATAGTCTCATATAACTCAGGCATCACTTAATTAAATGTTTTCAAAAAACGACCGTATTTTGATAATTAAGTGATAGGATATCTGATATTTTTAATACTACAATTGAATGGCTTTTCCACTTGATTGAAATAGCTCCATTAAATATTATAGATATTTCACAACCTGTTTCAAGCAGGTGTAAATCTAGTGTACATACTCTACATACAAGGACATATATCTGTAGGGACCACCGATATATGCCCTACGGCCGATTCTCATGCAAAAAAGAGAAGCAAGAGAGGCATATGGTTAGCTACACCTGCATCCCATTGCCGTAAATGGTTCAAATCGTCGAGAGTGCTGGTATTGGAATTGCCGATGTGAATTCTTTCGCTGTTTATCAAATAACTGAACTTACCACCGGCCTGGACAAACACATCTTTCCCGTCTGGTTTAAACCGAACCAAGACCGGAAGAGATATATAGTCAAATTCGGTAATGTACTTTCCCGATCGGTCCGCTTCAAGACTGCCACCTTGCCTGGTGTAGACCAATTCGCTTGCCAATGAAAAATTACCTGGGAGAGGTTTTGCAAAAGCAAAGCCTGCATTGTATTTCCATAGCAGATCCATCAGGTTTGTACTGGTTTGATCTGACTGGCATTAGGGCCGTCGGTAATTCAAACACGGGTATCGTTCTGCCCGTAAGCGGTCAATGCGGCAACTAAGCAGATCAACAGGCTTATTGTGCGTATCAATTTACTTATGTCTTTCATAGCTCTTGGTATTTCGGATGAAATAGATTAACATATGCGGATGCTTTACAGTCACTCATAACGCGAACACTTTTCTAACGTAAACAGGACTATTTCCACCAGTCAACTGCACACGGATCTGGTTTGATTTGTTTAGTTGGTACAAGAGGTTTACTCTAAAATGATTCTCGTCTTTTGTACTGCTAGCTTTAATTTTCCGTCCGGTACAATGTGAATGTAATAAATCCCCCGGGGGAAACTTCTAACATCCATTTCTATTTTTTATTTGCTTTAAAGGACTCGAGTGCGTCTATTTCTTCAGGAGACATTCTCTTTATTGCTTTCATAGATTTTTCAGAATATAGAATAACCTCAAAAGGAATGGTGTTGGGCGATTCGTTATCATTAAATTCAAGTGATAATAAGTTTGTTGCTGGATTTGGATAAACTGTTTTAAGCATGCCACCTGCAGCTGGGATGTAAAAACAATATGGAGTCCCCGTTCCACATGAGTTTGTTCCAGTAACACAAACAGTAGCTCCCCCTGAAGTCGTAATGTAACAGTCCTGATTTTGTTGGTTTAATACAGCTGATCCGGAAGATACGTAGAATGTGTAAGACACTCCCGGACCACTGGAATTCTGGCTGAATTGCCACATATTGGAACCGGGATCAAATAACCAGTAGTTGGGAAAAGTTATAACAGGCGTACCAAGATTTGCAGTTGTCGCTGTACTTTCTAGGTTACCACAATTAGGAATAACGGCTTTTACCGAATAAGACCCGTTAGAATTATTGGCAATGGTGACAGTACTGGACACCCCCGCTGGTTGGGTATAACTATTACTTCCATTAACCGTTACTCCGCCCGTTGTCTGCCAAACCAGATTCATTGGTTTAGTGCTTTGAAATTTATAACTACTAGTAGCAGTAAAACTGCCGGAGTTTCCAGCACAAATATTGGATCCTGATGTAATAGTTGGCGCGGGAGGCCTTTGTTGGATGTATACTCGTATTTCGCCAGTGTTATACATAAAACCTACATCTATTGATCCATTTTGTCTGGCAGGGTCTAAATGGAGTGTTTTCATAATATCAGAGGGAGTACTACTTACAGTGAAATTAGGTGTAGCACCGACCCGTATTTTAAGATTACTTGAACCATTACTAATAAAATCTATATATACGGAGACACTGGTTTTACTACATTCTACGTAAGCAGTTTGTCCGTGATATACCACGTGCCGTCTATATTAACTCTTGAAGGGGCAATAGCGAAAGCAGCGGTAGAGCTAACTGTTAAAATGAAAATCGCCAAGAAGAAGAAATTTTTCATATGTACAAAGTTTTCAATGAATTAAATAGCTTACCTAAGTTAACTAAATTTAAATTATTTGTATTATTAATTTAATTATGTTATCTGGTGGGAAGGCAAAGAATACCTGATAAAATGTCGTTGCTGTTGATCTCCAAAAAAGAAGGAACAATTGCAGACCTTCCATTTGAACTCGAGAAGTTGAGGAAGTATTTTTCGGTAGCAAGAGTGAAAAGTTTTCTGGGCCCGGTTCCGCTCTTTTCTTATCGGTGAAGAGAAGCTGTGACATAAAAGAATGTTTAGAATTGGAAATGCAACATCCATATATCACTTGAAGACCGAAAGTGAAGATTTAGCTCCACTTATGAGGATTTTTTAGACTGGCTCGAAGGATTGCCCCCAAACATTAGGATGGCAATGGAGAAAAAGGGTTTCGATGCCTGTAAAACCGC
>DATGMV010000050.1:0-2830 GCA_035307185.1 Fermentimonas sp.
ATAATAATGAACTTCCTTCAGTTCGCTGTTTGGGGGGCTTATCTTACATCGATGTCACGATACCTTGGTCCTGTTGGTTTGGGGCAATACATCGGTATCTTTTATTCAGTTCAGGGGATAGTATCAATATTTATGCCTGCAATAATAGGGATAATTGCCGATAGGTGGGTTTCTGCGCAAAAGCTTTTGGGTGCATGTCATTTATTGGCAGCGATATTTATGACCTCTGCAGGATTATACGCAATTAGTAGTGGTAGCGAGGTTTCATTTAGCACTTTTTTTACACTTTATACACTAAGTGTGGCGTTCTATATGCCAACACTTGCACTATCAAACTCCGTAGCCTATACAATACTCGAAAGGGCAGGTCTTGATACTGTAAAGGCATTCCCTCCAATACGAGTCTTCGGAACAATCGGATTTATATGTACAATGTGGCTTGTAGATATACTTGGATATCAAACAACACCAATGCAATTTATGATGAGTGCAATTATTGGATTAGTGTTGGGTATGTATTCTTTCACACTACCAAATTGTCCGGTAAGTACAGATACAAATGATAAAACCTTGTCTCAAAGACTCGGACTTGATGCATTTAAGCTCTTTAAGCAAAGGAATATGGCTCTATTTTTCATCTTCTCTATGCTTCTTGGGGTGTCCTTGCAAATCACTAACGGGTTTGCTAACCCTTTTATCGCAAGTTTTGAGGCAGATCCACAATTCGCAAACAGTTTTGGTGTTCAGCATTCAAACATACTTATCTCACTTTCTCAAATATCCGAGGCACTCTGTATTCTACTCATACCATTTTTTCTTAGCAGATTCGGGATAAAGAAAGTTATACTCATAGCTATGTTTGGTTGGGTGCTAAGGTTTGGACTCTTTGGTATAGGGGATCCGGGTGATGGACTGTGGTTACTGATTTTATCAATGATTGTTTACGGTGTAGCCTTCGATTTCTTCAATGTTTCGGGGTCACTTTTTGTGGATAAAGAGACTCCACACCATCTGCGTGCAAGTGCACAAGGAATGTTCATGTTAATGACTAATGGCGTGGGAGCTACCATTGGCACATTGGGAGCACAGCTGGTTGTGAATAAATTCACCTCTTGGCAGAATGTTGTAGTAAATGGAGAGATTAAGACTCTTATGATAGGAGAATGGCAAACCGTTTGGTTTATATTTGCCGGCTATGCACTTGTTGTAACAATACTTTTTGCAATACTATTTAAATACAAACATACAATAAGCTCAGCTAAATAGTAAGTTAAACAGAATATTAAAGAGCCTTAAGATAAAAGCCGACTATAACATAAAAGAGAGAGCTCACAGCGTGGCTCTCTCTCTTATATTATAAATAAACTAAATAGTTTTTACATTACTCCTCAATCAGTGGCAGCATAACTATTGTTTTCAAACTACCATTTTCGAGTAATTCAGTTGCAAACATTTTGATTTCTTCTGAAGTAACACTATTAACAGTTTCGATATAGTTAGTGTAATTATCTTCACCATAGAAATATTTGTTGTCAAGAATATTAAGCCAGTACCTGTTTTCTTTAAGGTTCTCGTCGTAACTCTTGTTCATATACTCTTTTACTTTGCTAAAGTCGCCTGATCTTGGTCCCTCTTCAGCTAAGTTCTTCAGTTCTTTAATTACAATACCGTTTAGATGAGACACTCTTTCAGGATCTGTATCAAACATTATCTGTAAAAGAGTTTGTCCTTCCGGATAACGATATATAGAACCACCGGAGCTAACTCCATATGTTCCTCCTTCATCTTCACGTACCTTCTCAGTATAAACTATGTCAAGAATCTGATCAAACATGCTCATCAAAATCTGACTCTTCATGTTTCTTTCGGTCTTTCCTGTTACCGTGTTCAAAACTGAAGCTTTAGGATTTTGCATCTTACGTCGGAAAGTATTCTCTAAATCACCCTTCTTAAAATCCATTGGCACTTTTATAAACTCACCTTTCACAGCCTCACCCGGTAAGGATGCAAGGTACTGTTCAATAACGGGGCGAACACTCTCTTTGTCAATATTACCAACGAAAGTAAATGAGAAACTACCCGGATTTATAAACAGCTGTTTGTACATTTCCATGATCCTGTCGTAATCAATACCATTCAAATCATCAATCTTAACTCTTGCTGTTAGGGGGTTGTCGCCATAAAGAGCAGAATTTATAGAATCGCTGAAAGCAACCATCGGCTCAGCCTCCTGATTTTTCAATTGAGTTTCCATACGTTGTATGAAAGATTTAAATGCATCGGCATCTTTACGAGGAGATGTGAAATACAAATAAACCAATTGCATCATAGTCTCGAAGTCCTTTATTGAAGATGAACCATTAAAACTTTGAGTAGTAAGTGATACTGAAGGACGTGCAGATGCAGTTTTTCCTGCAAGTACTTTCGGAAGATCTGTTGCGCTAAAATTACCAACACCACCCAATGTAATAATTGAGCCCATCATCTTACTGTTTATTGGATCCTGTATTGCATACTGCGAGTATCCACCTACACTTGAAGCAGTCATTAGTATCTCATCGCTCTTGAAATCGGTATCTTTAAGTATAACTTTAATTCCGTTCTCAAGTGTCCAAACTGTAGCATCAAGCTCTTCGTCTATTTCCTCATTTACAATTTTACCTGCATTTGGAGGGGTAGAAATCAGAGGCTCATCAATCACCTCTTCTGCATATGGTTCAATAGTTTCATTCTTTACTTCTTCCAAAACTGCAAGCAGACTCTCTTCGGAGGGATAAACAAGACCTTCTTTTTCGGGACCTGTTATTGCAATTACAATATTTTCATCTCC
>DATGMV010000051.1:0-2755 GCA_035307185.1 Fermentimonas sp.
GAAAATGAATTTCCCGAAGAGTTCAACAACTATGTAGCATTTCTCGAGCAGGAGTTAGGTGTCCCAATCTCAATTGTATCGGTTGGTCCCGACAGAGCGCAAACAATTATAAGATAAAATTTAAGCTCCTTCACTCATTAATGCTTTTTAAATTAAGCAGATGAACTTTTGAAATAGTGATAATGTTAAATGATAAATTGAAATATAGTATATGGCACCAATTTGGATTTTATTTGGTTTAATTGCTATTGTGGGGTGGGTTGTTCAGGCTCGACTTCAAAGCAGGTTCAAAAAATATTCCAAAATACCATTGCGTAATGGTATGACAGGAAAAGAAGTTGCAGAAAAAATGCTGCATGAAAATGGTATTTATGATGTACAAGTTATCTCTACAAGAGGTCAGCTTACCGACCATTATAATCCACTTAAAAAAACTATCAATCTTAGCGAACCAGTATATGGTTCATATAGCGTGGCAGCTGCAGCAGTGGCAGCTCACGAAACTGGGCATGCACTTCAACATGCAAAAGGCTATGGACCTTTAAAAATGCGTTCTGCGCTTGTACCCATAGTTTCATCTACATCAAAATGGGTAATGTGGATACTTCTTTTAGGAATAGTTATGATACAAACATTCCCTCCATTAATATGGATTGGTATATCTATATTTGCACTATCAACCCTATTTAGTTTTATAACTTTACCTGTAGAGAAAAATGCTACTAATCGGGCACTTAATTGGCTCAAAACTGCCGGAATTACAGATTCAGGTAATCATGCTCAGGCCGTAGATGCTCTTAAGTGGGCAGGATATACCTATGTAGTTGCTGCACTAAGCTCGCTTGCAACATTATTCTATTATATAATGATAGCAATGAGTGGAAGCAGAAGATAAAACATGAAGACAATCCTAATCACAGGCGGCTCCGGAATGATAGGCTCTAAGCTCACCGAAAAGCTTAAAGAAAACGGGTATAGAGTTATTTGGCTAAGTCGCGAAAGATATATAAAAGCCGAAACTCCGCGCTACAGATGGGATTATATTAAAGGAGAAATTGATAAGGAAGCTTTGGAGCAGGCAGATATTATCGTACATCTTGCCGGCTCCAACATTGGCGATGAATCATGGACAAGAAAGAAAAAGCAGCAGATCGTAGAAAGTAGAGTTTTAACAGCAAAGTTTCTGTTGGAAACACTTCAATCTATGAACAAAATACCGGAAGCATTTATCTCTGCATCTGCTGTTGGTTACTACGGGATGTATACCAACGAAAATAAAATATTCTATGAAAAAGATCTGCCCGGAAGAAACGATTTTTTAAGTCGAACTTGCAAAAAATGGGAATCAGCAGCATTGCGCTTTAATAATGAATTAGCCGTAAGAACTGTAGTTCTTCGCACTTCATTAGTAATTGCAAAAGAGAGTGATGCATTTAAAAAAATGATACTTCCCACCCGATTTGGGCTTGGTGCCCCTTTTGGTAATGGCAAACAATTTACAAGCTGGATACACCTTGATGATATATGTGAATTATACCTTAAATCAATAGAAGACATTACATTAAATGGTGTATATAATGCAGTAGCGCCTGAATACATTACAAATAAAGAATTTATGCGTACAGCAGCAAAAGCTATGAAACGTCCATTCTTAATTCCTTCTATACCATCTTTTTTAATACAATTGATTATGGGAGAATCTGCGGGTATGGTACTTAAAGGTAGTCGTATTTCTCCGGAGAAAATTATTAAAGCAGGTTTCAAGTATAAATATAACACTGCACTCGAAGCTATAAATGCTTCTTTAGAATAGGTATTTAACATTCTCCTCTCAAACATTATTTTGTTAACCTTGTTAAACATAAGAACCTGTCAATATATTGCCGGGGAATAAATTTATGAACCTATTCAAATTCAAAATAACATCAAAACCTCTCAAAATGATTCCAATAAATGAAAATGCTCCTGTGAAAGCAAAAAAAAGCATACAAATTGATGCTTTACCGCAAATTGTATGGAAATTACTTTCCGAAATTGATAAATGGAATGAATGGAATCAAGATATAAAGCAATCTAAGTTAAATGGTGAACTTGAAGCCGGAAGCACATTTGACTGGTCAAGCGGAGGAGCAAAGATAAGTTCAACCTTGCACTCAGTTATCCCACAAAAAGTAATTGGTTGGAGCGGAAAGGCATTTGGCGCATATGCTATTCATAATTGGTCAATCTCAGAGGTAAATGGAAATACAGAAGTTTGGGTTGAAGAAAGTATGGAAGGTACATTAATGCGAATCTTTAGAGGATATATGCAGAATACATTAGATAATGGTATGAATAGATGGCTCGAACAGTTGAAGGAAGCCGCAGAAAAGAACTGATTAATTTTAAATGGATAAGTACAGTTATTATATGGATAGACTAATTTACCCCTGCATTTGGTGTAACAACAATGCCGAAGAGATAGCTCATATCCACACTCTTTTTCTTTTACCGAAGGATTATCTCTGGTAGTTGAATGTAACACGCAGGAAGAAATTGGTAATTATTGCAATCGTCTCAGCTCCGACGGAGGAGAAGAAGGGGAGTGCGGCTGGCTTAAAGACAAGTATGGAGTAAGCTGGCAAATTGTTCCATTAGGGTTAGATGATTTAGTATCCCAATCACCCAAAGCTATGGAAGTGATGATGACAATGAAAAAATTGGATATAGATCGCTTGCAGTCCGCAGTCGGTTAAGTATTCAGATTGTGTTTCTA
>DATGMV010000052.1:0-3000 GCA_035307185.1 Fermentimonas sp.
TCAAAATCCCAAACCATTGGTGTTTCTATCTTACCATTGCGGCGGAGAGCCATGTGACAGCTACCTCTAAAATTACCATCTACATTCTTAGAAAGTTCATGAATTATATAGTAGTTTATTATTGATTCCACATCAATATATTTTCTGTATCCTTCCTCGGGATCTCTGAAATTGCTTGAGTATAACACCTCTTCTGCAGTATTGAAAAAGTTCTTTACATAGTTGAACTGATTGGTAGTTGGTTCCTCAGGATCTTTAAACATTATGGGCAACTCTTTATGATTGGTTTTGAATTTATAGGGTTCGTCATAATGAAAATCGAGTTCAAGAAAGTAATCCCCCGTTACTGCTTCGCCCGAATTATCATAGGGAGACACCAAATCCAGATTAACTCGCTCGTCAGAAATTCTCACATGCTCTGTAAGTGTATATACTCCCTGGTATGTACCGTTCATGTAATAATCAATGCTAACCGATTTTGGAGTCCAGCTCATTTGTGCAATGCGTGAGATTTCAAAAGCTGCTATGTTTCTCAATAAAGTTTTATCGAAATAATTGGCAAGCAGTGCCCAATTTCTGTCGTTACTCATTCCAAGGAGTGAGTGCTTATTTTCTAATTTTATACGGTAAGACTTTTTTGGCACTCCCCACCAAGTTGAATTTCCTCTACCTTTTATTTCTCCTTCCGAAACAACTTCTGTGTCAGTAGTGTAATAATTATCCAGATCTTCAATGTGGATAGTAGAATTTACATAGGTCTCTTTATCATTATCCTTAAACTCAAAATTGTCCTCAGTATTAATATAAACCCTTGGCAAACGAGGTGGGGCGTTTGTTACTATAACAGTATATTGTGCTGACTCGCCATTTGCCGCAATAACCTGATATATAACAGGGTTGCTGAAATCATTTGATGTAACTCCACTTATTTGATCCACGTTCTGTAACTCCACCTTAACTCCCATATAACTGAAAGTTGCAACTAATTTGCTTAGTGATACGTTGTATGGAACTTTCAGGTTGATATTGTATTCAGATATTTCACCAATTATAATTTCATCCAATCCGCTATTTTGCTCTGGTTGAAATGTGAATAATCCTATGGCAGCTTCCGAAGATTCCTTCTCAGAATCGATGCAAGCTATTAGAACAGGTAATAATAGTATTACGAGGGTTAAGAATCTAAATTTAAAATTATTTCTATGTTAGTTTCGAAAAATTGCTTGCATAATTAGCTTGTTTTTAATGCTGTGATAATGATACACATGCAAATATAGTTTTTGTTTTCGGATTATATCATTGAATGTGTGCTGTTAACACATGAATTTTGAATACCGGCTTTAGAGCAGTATCTTTGTGTCATTAATCAAAAAAACAAATTAGAATGTCACAAACTCCAAAATGCATTAAATGTAATAGTGCCGTAACCTATTTCGATGGCTCACTTTTTCACTGTACCGAATGTTTCCATGAATGGACCCAGGAAGATATGGAATCTGCCGGCGAGTTGGAAAAAGTAACTGATAGTAACGGTAATGAACTGCTCGATGGTGATGATGTTACTGTAATTAAAGATCTAAAAGTAAAAGGCTCTTCTATGGTAGTTAAAAGAGGTACGCGTGCACGTGGCATAAGGCTAACGGAAGACGATCCTACGCATGTTCAGGCAAAGGTAGATGGTCAAACTATTTTTTTGAAAACAGAATTTTTAAAGAAATAATCCAATATATTTGTCGCCGGACGATTATAACTTAGAATATCTCTTCTTCGCTTAGGCCTTGTGCGAAGAGATTATTAAGAGATGGAACAGATAGAAAAATTCAGGAAGGATTTTGCAAGAAATGTATCCCTTGGAGTATTGAGCATGGCCGGACAGTCGCTCTTTATCCTTGCCGATACTTTTTTTATTGCCAATGGAGTGGGTGCACAAGGTATTGCTGCCTTGAATATTGTACTACCAATAGCAAATATCATCAACGGCATAGGCTGGATGTTAGGAGTTGGTGGTGGAACACTTTTTGCAACATCACTTGGTAAAGGCGATTTAGCTAAGGCAAACAGCTACTTCTCATATACTGCTGTATTTGCATCAATAGTAGGTCTGTTGTTTGTCTTCATCTCATATCTGTTTTCTCCTCAAATCCTTAGTTTTTTGGGCGCATCGGGTGAGATTTACCAACTTGCTAAAGAGTATTATGATATCTTCATATCATTCTCAGTATTCTTTATACTGAATAATATGTTTATCACTTTTATGAGAAACGATCATAACCCCAAGTTGGCTATGATTGCTTTTTCTACTGGCGGATTATTGAATATCATACTCGACTATATCTTTATCTTCCCTCTTGATATGGGCATGAAAGGTGCTGCATGGGCTTCGATATTTTCTCCAATTGCAAGTCTGATTATCTTAACTTTGCATCTCAAAAATCCCAATCGTAAGCTCAAATTTACAAGGGTTACTCGAAGCATAAAAACAGCAGGGAAGATTTTAGCGCTCGGCCTGTCGTCATTCCTCAACGAGTTCTCATCGGCTTTAATAATGTTCCTATTCAATATTGTGCTATTACAACTGGTTGGAGATATTGCAGTGTCGGCTTATGCTATTATTGCTAACTTGAATATTATTGCTATTGCCATATTTACGGGTATAGGGCAGGGTATTCAGCCGCTGATCAGTATCAACTATGGAGCGCGTAATTATACCTTAGTGAAGAAAACCCTGAAGTATGGAATGATCACTTCGCTTATAACCGGAGTAGTTTTCTTTTTAAGCGTAATCTTATTCTCACCTCAAATAGTATCTATTTTTAACGGCGCTAATAATGCAACTCTTGCAGCAATAGCTGAGCCTGGACTAATCATATATTTCACCTCATTCCTGTTTGCAGGTGTAAACTTTGTAGCAATATTCTTTACTGCCTCAATAGGCAAATCGCGTGTCTCAATGCTGATCTCTGTATTGAGGGGGCTCGTATTGATTATACCAACACTCTA
>DATGMV010000053.1:0-4513 GCA_035307185.1 Fermentimonas sp.
AATTTGCTCTTAAATCAGCCGAAGCTGGTGTTGATGCAATTGTAGCAGAAGGATTTGAGGCAGGAGGACATAATGGTAGGGAAGAAACAACAACCCTAACTCTAATACCTCAGGTTAGAAAAGTAGTTAATCTTCCTCTTATTGCTGCGGGGGGTATATCATCCGGAGAATCTATGGCTGCAGTTATGGCACTTGGAGCAGAAGGTGTTCAGGTAGGCACTCGCTTTGCACTCACTGAAGAGAGTTCTGCAAGTGAAGAGTTTAAGCAAAGATGCATATCTTTAGAAGAAGGCGACACTTCGTTATCACTAAAAAAAGTAACTCCTGTCAGACTAATCAAGAACGAGTTCTACCATCAAGTAAAGGAGATGGAAGATAGGGGTGCAACAGCAGAAGAATTGCGCAGTTTCCTTGGTAGAGGCAGATCTAAGAAAGGGATATTTGAAGGAGATCTCATTGAGGGTGAGCTGGAAATTGGACAAATAGCATCAGATATAAAACAGATTGTCCCGGCAAAACAGGTAATTGAGGATATGGTTGCAAGATACAACAAAGCAATAGAATTGTTGGCGACACAAACTTTATAAGCTCAAATCGTATATAAAATCTTGTTATCTTTGTATCAATTATGCAATATAAACTTTTTGAGTCAGAGCAATTCTCATTCTTCAGTCTAAGTAGTGGCAGTTGTGGCAACTGCTACTATCTTGGCAATTCTTACTACGGCATTCTGATTGACGTAGGGCTTGGACCGCGCGTTATAAAAAAACGTCTTGCCGAGCATGGTGTAGATATTTCAAAAATAATGGCCATTTTGATTACACACGACCATTATGATCACATAAAATCGGTAGGGCATTTAGGTGCTAAAATGAATATCCCAGTATATGCAACACGTGAGGTGCACAGGGGGATAAAGAATTGTCCAATGATTAACCAGAGACTAAATGGTTCATCAAAATTTATTGAAAAGGGCAAAACCTTTCAGATTGAAGATTTTCATATCACTCCATTTGATGTTCCTCACGATAGTAACGATAATGTTGGTTATTACTTTGAGTTTGGAGGTCACAAACTAACTCTGGCTACTGACGTAGGAGATATTACAGATGAGCTGACACATTACGTTAGCAAAGCAAACCATTTAATTATTGAGAGCAATTACGATGAAGATTTGCTTATGAATGGTAATTATCCATATCATCTGAAACGCAGGATTACTTGCGGAACCGGACATTTAAGCAATCGTCAGACTGCCGAATTCTTGGCAAACCAGATCACCTATCAACTACGTAACATATGGCTTTGCCACTTAAGTGGCGATAATAACAATCCCGAATTGGCATATAAAACGATGAGTGAGACACTTGCAAAGAATGGTATTAATGTTGGAGAAGATGTTAATCTACATGTATTAGAAAGAAATATATTATCTGCAAAAACAAGTTTTTGATTTATGGATTTAGCTCCAATACTGCTTTTCACATACAACAGACCTTCACATACAAGTTTTACGCTGGAGGCACTGCTTAATAATAAGTTAAGTAAAGAGAGTGAGCTATTCATTTTTTCTGACGGATACAAAAATAATGAAGATAAAAAGGATGTACTTGAGGTTAGGAAACTTATACACTCAATTAATGGCTTTAAAAAGATTCATATAATTGAACATCCTCAAAATTATGGTTTGGCAACTAACATCATAAATGGAGTAACAGAAATTATAGACAAATATAGTAAAGTAATTGTACTTGAAGATGATCTAGTAACATCACCATGGTTTATAACCTTTATGAATGAAGCACTCAGTAAATATTATGATGAAGATAGAATTGGTCATATTCATGGATTCTGTTATCCTATCAATGAACTCCCTGATGCATTCCTAATAAAATGGGTTGGCAGTTGGGGATGGGCAACCTGGAAAAGATCATGGCAGCTCTTTAACCCAAATGGTGAAATGTTACTTAAAGAAATTAGGAGACGTAACTTATCACGTAAATTTGACTTTAACGGTAGTTACCCATATACCAGAATGTTGCAGAGGCAAGTTAATGGAGAAAATGATTCATGGGCAATTAGATGGAATGCCACACTTTTCTTGAACGATATATTATCTATTAATGCTGGTAAATCTTTAGTGCAGAACATAGGTTTCGACGGAAGCGGCATTCATAGTGGCAAGGACGAGATTCATACAATTAATCTCCATAGACAAAAGCTAAATATTGACATACCTAATATTCGCGAAAATAAACAGGTAAGAAAAGCATTTGGGAGATATTACGGTACTACAAACTCTTTATTTGCTAAATTAAAGAGAAGGATAAATAGATATTTGAGAAGCAGATAACTTATGAATATCCTCATCATAAACACGTCTGATATAAATGGAGGTGCTGCAATTGCGGCAAACCGACTATTTAATGCATTAAAATCATATGGTTTAAATGTAAAAATGATAGTATTTGAAAAAAACTCTACAGATCAAGACATTATATGTGCCGGTAGTAGTTTAGAGAAAAAGTTTAACTTCTACAGTGAACGGGGAGAGATTTTCCTTTATAACCGATTCTCTAAAAATAATCTCTTCGAAATATCAACAGCCGGCAGGGGTTTATCAATAACTGAAACTGAAGAATATAAACAGGCAGATATCATCCATATGCATTGGATTAACCAGGGAATGCTGTCGATAAAAGAGATTAAAAAGATTGTAGCATCAGGGAAGAAAGTCGTATGGACAATGCACGATATGTGGCCTTTTACAGGTATTTGTCACTATTCGGGAGATTGCGATCATTATATTGATGGATGTGGAAACTGCCCTCTATTAAAACATCCTGCAAATAACGACCTATCAAAGAAAATATTTAGCAAGAAGCTTTCAGCCTACTTTAAGGGAGAAATTAATTTTGTAGCTTGTAGCAATTGGCTCAAAGACATGGCAGAAGAAAGTCCACTCACGGTAGGTCACCATGTTACCTCTATACCAAATCCAATTGATATAGAGGTTTACCGACCACTTGATAAAACTTCAATAAGAAAGAAGCTCAATCTGCCAAATGACAAAAAGATAGTTCTTTTTGCAGCAGTTAAAGCTTCCGACAATAGGAAAGGGCTAAGCTACCTTGCTGAGGCAACAAAATTACTTAAAAATCACTCTCATGAACTTCTCTTTATAATTGCGGGCAGTAAGAGTAATGATATTGAGAAACAATTGTCGATACCCTCACAAAGTGTAGGTTATATTTCACCTGAATATATGCCTAATTTATATAATGCGGTAGACCTGTTTGTTTCACCTTCTCTTCAGGACAACCTCCCTAATACAATAATGGAAGCCTTGTCATGTGGTACACCTTGCGTAGGATTCAACACAGGTGGCATTCCTGAAATGATAGATCACCAGCATAACGGTTATGTTGCGGAATATAGAAACTCCACTGATCTTGCTAATGGTATCAGATGGTCGTTGTTTGAAGCCGATCACAAACAACTATCAGACAACGCACGTAAGAAGGTGGTTGTTAGTTACAACAACAATATTATCGCGGGAAAGTATATTGAAATTTACAAAAATGCGAGAGGATAACAAAATAACCGACAAAGAGTATTGGGATAATTACTGGAGCAACTACAGGTACGATAAAATTCCCGACAAAGTAGTCTTCGAAAAATACATGCCTGAACTGTCAAAAGGGAACAGCTTTATTGAAATTGGTGGCTTCCCGGGTGTTTTTGCTGCTATGTTTTATAAGCGTGGGGTGAAGGATGTAACGATACTCGATTTTTATATAAACAATGACATAGTTCGTAATTTTGAAAGAATAAATAATCTTCCTGAAGCATGCATTAGATGTGTCGAAAGTGACTTCTTCAAATTTAAAACCGAAAGTAAATATGACACCGTATTTTCATATGGATTTATAGAACACTTTGAGGATACAAAAGATGTCATCGGAAGACATGTGGAACTTCTTTCAGATAAAGGTCGGATGCTAATTATTCTTCCTAACTTTTTAGGATTGAATGGCAAAATTCAGCGTAGATTTGATAAGTCTAATCTTGATGCACACAACCTCAAATCTATGGATATTGATTTTCTAAAAGAAACTATCAAACCATTCAACTTGAAAAACGTTTCCGTAGATTATATCGGTAAGCCTATGTTTTGGCTTGAACCTAAGCCTGAGAATAGTCATAAAAGGAAGTGGGTAAAGGTATTTAGCTATTTAGTTAAACTTCTACCTATAAAGGGACGTATTTTATCACCATTTATTGCTATCTATGCCGAAAGATGAATAAACTTTCTATAATTACGGTAACATATAATGCAGAAAACACTTTAGAACGAACCATAAAGAGTGTTCAAGAACAAACCTACCCTTTCGTTGAGCATGTAATTGTCGACGGTAATTCTACAGATAACACTGTAAGAGTGATTCAAAAATATGACAACGAGAAGTTAGTTTGGATAAGTGAGCCTGACGAAGGGTTGTATCATGCTATG
>DATGMV010000054.1:0-4141 GCA_035307185.1 Fermentimonas sp.
AATCGTTTCAAATTTTGTAAATACTGAAAATGCGATTATCTTTGCACTCGCAATTAAAGCAATGTTGGTGCCATAGCTCAGTTGGTAGAGCAAAGGACTGAAAATCCTTGTGTCCCCGGTTCGATTCCTGGTGGCACCACAAAAGATCAGGCAGTTATAGAAATATAGCTGTCTGATTTTTTTATATGGTGTCATTTTACAAGGTGATTTACATGAGCTGTGTAAACCAGCGTGTAAACCATGAGTATTACAATTGATGTGATTTGCTACACTTCAAAAGCATTGAAAAACAACGAATACCCTCTCATGTTAAGATTAACCAAGAATAGAAAGAGGAGGTACAAGAGCATTGGTGTGTCAACCAAATTAGAAAACTGGGATTTTAAAAAGAACCAACCAAAACCCAATACACCTAACAGAGATTTAATTTTAGAACTAAGCTCCAATATTATAGGAGAGTACAGGAAGCTTGTTTTGGAATTTAAAGCAGAAGGGAGGGATTACACCTTATCCACTCTTATGGATAGGATCAACAAACCCAATAACATCCCCGTGGGAGCTTATATCTTGAAACAGATTGATTACTTGAAAGCCAAAAACAGGAAAAGCTATGCAGCCTCAATCTTGCAAACATATAATTCACTCATTAAATACAATCAACATCTGGACATCTACTTTTCTGATATTGATGTGATTTGGGTTGAAAAATATCTAATATGGCTAAGAGATCAAGGACTGAAAGATAATACGATTGGGATTAGACTAAGAAACTTAAGGACTGCTTATAACAGTGCTATACATGAGGGTATTGCACAATCAGCCCATTATCCATTTAATAAGTTTAAAGTCTCTCAATTGACGCAGGAGACAACAAAGCGATCATTAACTAAATCAGACATTGAGAAAGTTATATATTATGACACCTCTAAAAAGGATTATTACACCAAACTGGCAATAGACATATTCACCTATTCCTATTTGATGGGAGGCATCAACTTTATAGATATAGCCTACCTTCAGTGGAATAATGTTGATGGAAAGCAACTGGTTTACATAAGAAAGAAAACTAAAAAGCAAATAAAACTCCCCATCCATAACATCGCTCAAAAACTGCATGAGAAGTATGGTGGAGGTGAGTATATATTCCCTATTCTCACAACGTTTCATAAGACCCATCAGCAACAATCCAATCGAATACATAAGGTGATAACCAAAGTGAATAGGAGTTTGAAAAGGATTGGAGTGGAATTGGAATTACCCCTCACTCTAACAACATATGTTGCAAGGCACTCATTCGCTACTGTGTTGAAAAGATCAGGTGTACCCACATCTATTATATCAGAATCATTGGGACACAGCAGTGAGAGGGTAACACAAATCTATTTAAACAGCTTTGAGAACAGTCAAATAGTTAAAGCTATGCAAAACCTTTTAGGAGCTGCAACATAATAAGATGGGTATAATACTAAAATAGCGCATCCCTGACATACCCACTTTCTTCCTATGAGGTGGTTTTTTAAATATTTAGGCTTATATTTGCTTCACAAAGCACATAAATATGAATAACAATATTATTGAAGCTGGAATAACTTCGTTCGATAATTATGAAATTTTATACTCATCATCACCGAGCGGAGAAGGACATCTTGTCCAGTACCTTAACAATGCCTCTGTAAAATACTTGGATTCAGGACTCAAGTGCAAAATCAACTGGAAAGAAAAAGGTGAATCCATTAGTTCAGTAAGCTTTTTAATGCCCACTGATGAAGCAAAACTAGGGAACATTTTTGAGGAATGTCCTTATGGCATAATCAAAAAGAATAGAACGGGAGTTGGTGCAACCACCTTAGAATTAAATTCAAAGAGAAACAGCATTGTAGTTGTTCCAACAAGATCACTTGCTTATAATAAAGCTAAAAACAGTAGGATAGGACACTCCAATAATTATGGAATTTTATATGTTGGAGGTTCCATATCTGGATTTTCAACTCCGACTATTGAGAACTATTTGGACAACCCTGCAATACCTTATAAGAAATTTATTGTTGTCGCAGATAGCCTCCCCAGACTTCTTGGTAAAATTGGAGTAGATAATTATGAAGATTATTTCTTCATGGTTGACGAAGTTGATTCATATCAATACGATGGATATTTCAGAGAATCACTGGAGAATGTCATTGATTACTACTTTGAGTTTCCTTATAGAAATAGGTGTCTGGTTTCTGCCACAATAGGTGTTTTCTCTAATAAAAAAATTGAAGATGAACCTGTAATAAATATTAGTTTTAACCGCTCTCAAAGAAGAAACATCGCATTAGTACATACCAACAATGTTATAAAAACAGCTGCGAAACAGATTGAGAAAACAATTCATGATTATCCAGAGGACAAAATATTGATAGCTTTTAATTCTGTTAGAAATGGGATACTACAAATAATAGCGAATTTAGATAATTCCTTAAAGTCAAAATGTGCAGTACTGTGTGGAAGTTATAGCCAAACTTATGCTGGAGAATATTATTCAGAAATAATAGATGAAATGCTGCCCAAACAAATCACATTCATGACTTGTACTTATTTTGTTGGAATTGATATCTCAGAACAATTTCATTTAATATCCATCAGCGAAAGTACTGAACAACAAACACACACACTGCTGTCTGAAGACAGACTGGAACAAATTGTAGGCAGATGTCGAATCCAAGACGGAGTTTATAGTGAGACCATAGTCTATAAATCAAGAGAAATTGAACCAGATACATACCCATCATCTAATTCGCTTTCTCAGGAGGATATCAAGATAAAGATTTTGCGAGATGCCTCCACATTAATTAATCATATCAACACCATACCCAAATTAGATGAAATATTTTCAAACTTAAGACCGTGGCTAAGAAGTACCAACATAGACGATATTATACACAACTCAATATACAAATACAATGATCTAAAACCAGTTAAGCTATTGAGGAGCAACATCAATGGTGAAGTTCAAGTAGCATATCTAAACATAGACAACATACTTATACAACATAACACTCTCACCTATTTGTACTTAACAAAGCATGCTTTGCGTGACATCTTAAGTTCTAGTGGGCATATCATTACGTGGGAAGATATACAGGAAGAAGCAGGAAGAATTTCACCCCAAAATCAAGAAAACATTAATGAACATATAATGAGAGTAGAAGAAAACGAGACTGAGAGGATAATTGGGCATTTAAGAAATGGAAATTCAATTCAAGAGAGAGCCAGCTTAGCTAATGACTTTAAGTTTAATTCTCATCCATCTCCCAATGGTAAACAATTTATTGACCGATTCCTAGAACTCCAAATTTTTGTTGATTTTGATTCTATTACAGAAAAACTCACTCAAAGAATGACTTCAAATCAATACAATGCATTATATAATTCAGTGAAGTTTTGGGCTTTATCTGAAAGGCATCCTTTTAAGATAATTTTTAAAGAAAAATTCCCATTGGGCATCCGAAAAACTGGAAGAGATATCTTGGAAAATTTGAATACCATTTTTAGTAGTTTAGGACTCATGAGTGTTGAAAGCAACAAAAAAGCGATATCCTATATGAAAATATTCTGTACCTTAAGTGATCGAATTAGAGATAGGTCACTGGGCAACGTCTACGAAATTTTGGACTATAATGTGAATGGATTTCACGGGGAACCTGCTAGTATTATTGAAGCAAATATTCCCATATCAGGATTGTTTAGATTTACTTAGTAAAATGCACTCACCTTTTTATTTTTATATTAAGAGAAGTGAGTACGTACCACAGAGATAGCAGTAAAGCTTTAAAACCATGAATTGTCTGCTTGTCTAAACTTAAAAGAAAGCATGTCATTTTGATAAGTAAACCTTCTCTTTTTATTAAGCACTTATAGATACTATAACTGTTTCACCACCTTGAATTGATAAAGGCTTCTTGCTTGAAGATGGAGTAACCATACAACACTCCCCCCATCACATGG
Source organism: Fermentimonas sp. (assembly GCA_035307185.1). Taxonomy (GTDB): domain Bacteria; phylum Bacteroidota; class Bacteroidia; order Bacteroidales; family Dysgonomonadaceae; genus Proteiniphilum. Next base: position 3,988 of record DATGMV010000054.1, read on the forward strand.
GAATTGGGATAATCCCCCCCTTAGTAATCATTAAAAAATACAATCATGGTAGTAAGAGATTTATCATTTTTAGAAACGTGGACTGTTCCTGAATTCAAAGAAAACAACGGGATAGAGACTATTGAGATTAAAAGGAACGAGAAAACAGGTAAGT
>DATGMV010000055.1:0-14894 GCA_035307185.1 Fermentimonas sp.
GAAATCGTTCAAGGCGATAAAACGGGAGATAAACCGTTGTCGGATATTGTTAAAGAGTATCTTAAGGAGAAATATAACAAGCCCGGCAACGTTTTTTGTGGAGTAACTCACAGGCTCGACCGTCCTACTACGGGTGCTTTAGTGTTTGCAAAAACAAGTAAAGCTTTATCAAGACTCAATGAGATGTTTCGAAACGATAAAGTTGATAAAAGTTATTGGGCAATTGTGAAGAACAGACCACCAAAAATTGAGGACAAGTTGGTTCACTGGTTAAAAAAGAATGAGAAGAGTAACAAATCAACTGCTTTTGACAAAGAGATGCCAGGCACTAAAAAGGCAGTGATGGATTATAGGCTTATAGGTTCATCAGAGAACTATTTTTTACTTGAAGTGAATCTCGAAACCGGCAGACATCATCAAATACGCACACAGTTATCGAAAATAGGCTGTCCAATTAAGGGCGATCTTAAATATGGTACTAACAGGTCCAATCTTGATGGTAGCATTAGTTTACATGCAAGAACTATCAGGTTTATACATCCGGTTTCTAAAATAAAAATAGAGATTACCGCACCTGTACCGGACGATAATCTCTGGAAATCATTCACATGAAATGAGTGTTTATCTAAAATTTTAGAAAGCTACCTAATCTTTACTGTAGAACTTGTCTCTTCAAAAGCAATACACTCCATAGTAGAAAAGCCATTAACCTTACTATCATTTAGTTTGCTATTCATCTCCATATACATCATAAGTCCGTTTTCATATCTTTTTCCGAACTCTTGCATCTCTTTTGGCATTTTTACAAATTTACTTCCATCAGAATTGCCAAATCCTACACCTACATCGGGTGCAATGTAAACAGTAAACTTAGTTTCATTGTTCTCCATCTCGTATCCGGGGCAGGTTATACCATGAAACATCTTACTTGGAATTTCTTTAAAAGTGTAATCATTTAAACTTTGCTCACCCTCAAGTTTTGCATCATCATTAACTTCTATCTCTCTTGCAATAACTGTTTCACCAGTTTTTATAACAAAAAGATTTTTATCAGAATCGAATATCATGAGTATGTCTGGCGAAAGATGTGATTTGGCACCAAAATAATTTTCATTTTTGTTAAATAAATAGTCCATTTCAAGGTCCCCCTCATCGGTTGTCATTTTTAGACTATAGAGATAGTCAAAACTATACTCTGCAGGCAATTCACTTACATCAACCATTTTGCCGCTGCCTATATTAAAAATGCCATCAAGATTTTGGTTAAGCAATTTATCCATTGCCTTAGATGTACTTTCGGCAGCTTTATCGGCAGCTTTATTAATTATTACATCCTCAGTTCTTTCAATAACTTTATTTTTTAATCTATTCAGAAATTGTGCTTCTGCATTAACAGATATAATAAAAAGACAAAAGAAGAGGGCAAAAAATCTAATATTTTTCATTTTAACAATTGTGTAATACTATGTAGAAATGTTCATTTGAAAGGTTAGATAGATTTTAACCACTCCTCGTACTTAGTACCTAAGATAGGAACCGGTTTTTCTTTACCGTTAATAGCATTCAGCAGTCCCATAATCCACATATAAAGGAGTACAAAAGCACCAATGAGACTTATTATCCATCCAAGAATCGGAATAACATTAATTAAACTTAAGGCTATACTTGTTAATACTAAACCCAACGATTGCCTTATATGATAAGCCGAAAAGTGGTCTTTCTTTTCATTGTTCATCACAAAAGCAACGATTAAACCAATCACTGTCAGATAGGAAACAATCGCAATTGTTTTATCCGGAACGCTCTTTGTAACATCAGTTTCCATGATTAATTGTTTTACTAAATTAATGATTTGTAATATTTAAACTATTAACTCTCACTACTTAACACGTTAATAAGATAAATAGTTTATAATAAAGGTAAATCATTCAAAATTTAACTTATAAAAGAAGATGTAGAGCGCAAAAAATCTAAGTCCTATTCATTTCATCTATTTATATAAAAACATTACATTTGCAACAGTAATATGTTTTTTAAAATAATTTTAAAATGAAACCTACATTATTTGTATTAGCTGCAGGAATGGGTAGTCGTTACGGAGGTCTAAAACAATTAGATGGCGTTGGACCAAGCCAAGAAACCATAATGGACTATTCAATTTACGATGCAGTGAATGCCGGCTTCGGCAAGTTAGTCTTTGTGATTCGTAAAGATTTCGAAGAAGATTTCAAGGAAAAGATTGTTAAGAAGTATGAGAAAAAGATACTTGTTGAACTTGTATTCCAAGAGCCGGATAAACTTCCCGAAGGCTTCACGCCAAATCCCGAAAGAGCTAAACCATGGGGAACTAACCATGCAGTTATGATGGGTAAAAATGTTATAAACGAGCCATTTGCAGTGATTAATGCCGACGATTTTTATGGTCGTGAAAGCTTTAAAGTGCTTGCCGATTATCTTACAACACTCAATAATAGTGAGAATAAATATTGTATGATAGGATATAGAGTAGGTAACACATTATCAGAAAGCGGAACCGTTGCACGTGGCGTCTGCGAAACTGACAGTCAAGACAACCTAACAGGTGTAGTTGAGCGTACTCAGGTAAAACGTATTGATGGCAAGGTGAGCTACAAAGATGAAAATGACAACTGGGTTTCAATAGATGATAATACTCCCGTTTCCATGAATATGTGGGGTTTCACTCCTGATTATTTCAAATACTCTGATGATTATTTTGTTAAGTTCTTAAAAGAGAATCAGGATAATATCAAAGCAGAATTTTTTATTCCACTTTTAGTGAACAACCTAATTGTCAATGGAGACATCACGGTTAAGGTGCTCGACACACCTTCAAAATGGTTTGGAGTTACATATGCCGATGACAGACCTGGTGTTGTAGCCAAGCTTAAAGAACTTGTAGATGAAGGAGTTTACCCTTCTCCGTTGTGGTAAAACCCTATAATATAAACATATCTAATAGAATATGTGGTTAGATATCATTATCGTTCTTCTACTGATACTTTTAAATGGTTTTTTTGCATTGTCAGAAATCGCAATAGTATCTGCAAGGAAAAATAAGTTAGAAACTGAAAGTAAGAATGGAAAGATTGGTGCTAAAAAGGCATTGGAGTTAAAATCTGATCCTGATAATTTTCTCTCTTCCGTTCAGGTAGGCATAACACTCATTGGTATAATTAATGGTGCGTATGGCGGACAAGCATTTGCCGGTGAACTTGTGCCTTTCTTTCAACAGTATAATTTAACCGCCCCATTTGCTGATGCAATATCTATGACGATAGTGGTTTTTATTATCACTTATGTTTCAATTGTGATAGGAGAACTTGTGCCTAAGACTATTGCACTTAATAGTCCCGAAAAGATGGCTGTTGTTGTTTCGCCTACAATTTTTATAGTAAGCATCATCTTTTATCCATTTGTTAAATTACTCTCTTTTTCAACCGGATTTATCAATAAACTTATTGGGTTGAAGCCAAAAGAAGATATAGTTTCGGAAATGGAGCTGAGGGCAATGTTAAAAACAGCTTCCAACGAAGGTGTAATTGATATTGAAGAGAACATAATACATGAACAGGTATTCTATTTTTCAGATAAGCGTGCAAAACATTTAATGACACACCGCACCGATGTGGAGTGGGTTAATATAAGCAAAAGCAAAGAGGAAGTAATATCAGATTTACTTCAAACTAAGCATAGTAAGATCTTAGCTTGCAGAAAAAGAATAGATGATTTTGCAGGAATAATCTCAATGAGAGATTTTCTTATGAGATTAAGTAAAAATGAAGAGTTTACAATCGATGAGCTTATTTCCGAGCCAATAATAGTACCTAACACTGTTCGTGCAAAGAAAGTGTTAGATAATTTCAAGAATAGTTATAAGTTTGTGGCAGTTGTAGTAGATGAATATGGAAGTTTAGACGGGATAATTACCATACACGATATATTTGAAAATCTTGTTGGTAATGTTCCTGAAGAAACAGATATTGAGTCAACAGAGCCACTTATATATATTCGCGACGATAACTCGGCGTTGGTAAGCGGAGAAGCTCCGATAGAAATTTTATCACAATATGATGAAGAGTTTGTAGTAGATTTCGATAAAATAGATTATTCTACTGTAGCGGGATTTGTTTTTGCGTGCATTAACAAAATTCCGAGTATAGGAGATAAGTTCGAGTACGACAACCTCTTATTCGAGATTGTGGATGTGGATGGCAATAAAATCGATAAGGTGTTGGTAATCAGGAAGAATGAGCTTTTGGTTAAATAGCTGTAGTGTTAAATAGCTGATTTTATGTTTTATAACACATTTTTTTCTTAGGCTTAAACAAGAATCAGTGGTAATTTTACAGCAGTTAAAAAAGATCAATCTTCATCCTTATCTTAATTTCAAAAAACCAAGAAAATAACATGAGCAATATGTATAGCAAGTCCGGCTTGCTTGTTGATGCTTTTGATAAAATTGTAGAAAGCAAGCAAACCGGATTATACATTCTAACCAATAAGGTTGGATGTGAGATAACAATTACAAATTATGGAGCCAAGATTGTGTCACTAATGGTACCCGATAATGAGGGTAACCTAAGAGATGTTGTTTTGGGACATCCATCAATTGAAGAGTATATAACTTCAGAAGAACCATATTTTGGTGCAATATGCGGCCGTATAGCAAATAGAATTGCTAACGGTCGTTTTAGTTTAGATGGCAAGGAGTATAAATTAGCTGTCAATAACGGTCCAAACTCCCTGCATGGTGGCTTAAAAGGCTTCAATGCAGTTGTGTGGGAAGTTAAAAAAGTTTCTGATAATAGTATTGAATTGTTTTACCTATCAGAAGATGGTGAAGAAGGATTTCCCGGGAACCTTTCGGTTTGGGTAACCTATACACTTAACGATGATAATTCATTTGATATAATATATCAGGCTAAAACAGATAAAACTACAATTCTAAACTTAACTAACCATTCCTATTTTAATTTATCGGGCGAAGGTGATCCATATATCGGAGATCATATATTAATGATTAATGCCGATAACTATTTGCCAACTGATTCTACTTCCATACCATATGGCGATGCAGTAACAGTGAAAGGCACACCTATGAATTTCTTAGAGCCAACCGAAATAGGAGCGCGGATTAACGAAGATTTCGAACAGCTTAAGTTTGGTAAAGGATACGACCACACATATGTCTTAAATAAAAATTCAGATAATGAATTTTCATTTGCAGGATATTGTGTGTCTCCCAAAACCGGAATAAAAATGGATATTTATACTACTGAACCGGGTATGCAATTATATACAGGTAACTGGATGACGGGTGGCTTCGAGGCCAAAAGTGCCAACAGATACCCTGAAAGGTCTGCCGTATGTTTTGAAACTCAACATTACCCCGACAGTATTAATAAACCCGATTATCCATCGGTTGTTCTAAAACCGGGCGAAGAGTTCAACTCCAAAACATCCTTTCGCTTTTCAATACAAGACAATAAATAAATTATTATCAACAATTAATAAATTAACAATTAATCAAAAAAGTATGAACACTACTACTCAAAACAAAAATCGAATAGTGCCAATTATAATGATGATTGCACTTTTCGGAATGATCGCATTTGTGACCAATTTGGCTGCACCAATGGGATTAGTATTAAAACAGCAGTTCGCTGTATCAAACTTCCTTGGACTACTGGGTAACTTAGCCAATTTTATTGCTTATGCAGTAATGGGAATACCGGGTGGCATCCTATTACAACGTGTAGGTTATAAGAAAACTGCTTTGATTGCCGTTGCTGTAGGGTTTGTAGGAGTATTAGTGCAATTTCTTTCAGGACATTCACCAGAATCTATGGCGTTTGCAGTCTATTTGTTAGGTGCATTCATTGCAGGTTTCTCTATGTGCTTGCTTAACATTGTAGTAAACCCAATGTTGAATACATTAGGTGGTGGTGGTAACAAAGGTAACCAGCTTATACAGGTAGGTGGTTCATTAAACTCTTTAATGGCTACTTTTACACCTGCTTTTGTAGGTATACTTATTGGTGATGCCGTAAACGCCAGAATTAGCGACGTATTCCCGGTTATGTATATTGCAATGGGTGTATTTGCTGTTGTATTCTTTGTATTATTAGCAGTAAGAATACCTGAACCACATGTTACAGAAACAAAAGAAAAAATGGGCAGTCTAATGAGTGGAGCCCTAAAGTTCAGGCATTTTGTGCTTGGAGCGGTTGCTATCTTTATATATGTAGGTATCGAAGTTGGTAACCCTTACATAATGTTGTATTGGTTAGAAGAAATGCCTTCGGTTGGTGCAACCATTGGAGGTTTTGTAACGGGCACATATTGGTTCCTTATGCTAATTGGCAGGCTTGTTGGAGCATCATTGGGAAGCAAGGTTTCAAGTAAGACCATGCTTTCTACACTCTCATTAGTAGGATTGGTATTGGTTTTAGCTGCTATATTCTCTCCTACAACTAACTTAGTGGAGTTGCCGGTATTACAAAGATCCGCTGCCGGAGCACTTTCATTTGGTTTGGCAGAGGTGCCAATTAATGCACTATTTTTCGTTCTTGTGGGTCTTTGTACCTCAATTATGTGGGGTAGTATATTTAACCTTGCCGTAGAAGGTTTGGGTAAGTATACACCTGCAGCTTCCGGTATTTTCATGACAATGGTATGCGGTGGAGGTATTCTTCCTGCAATTCAGGGAGGTTTAGCTGACAATGTTGGTTATATAGCAAGCTACTGGTTAATTATAGCTGCATTAGTTTACTTACTATACTACGGACTTGTAGGATCTAAAGTAACCAAAAGAGCTTCTGAATAAGAAATTTAAGTATTAGCTTAAACTTAATATTAAGTATGACAAAAGAAGAAGTAAAAAAAGTATTTAAAGAGAAATTTGGTAATGAAACTCCAGAAGTTTACACGTCGCCGGGACGTGTAAATTTAATTGGAGAGCATACAGATTATAACGGGAGCTTTGTGTTCCCCGGAGCAATTGATAAAGGCATGATTGCTGCAATTCGTTTCAACGATTCAGATAAAATCAGAGCTTATGCTATCGACTTAGATGAGAGTTCGGAGTTTGGACTTAATGAAGAAGATCTACCTAACGAAGGTTGGGCAAAATATATCTTTGGAGTGTGTCGCGAAATACTAAAAAGAGGTGGAACAATAAAACCATTCGACACTGTTTTTGCCGGAGATGTTCCACTTGGTGCAGGTATGTCATCATCGGCAGCATTAGAGAGCACATATGCATTTGCTCTAAATGATATGTTAAGTCTCGGAATCGATAAATTCGAGCTTGCAAGAATAGGGCAGAGCACAGAGCATAACTATGTAGGTGTAATGTGTGGCATAATGGATCAGTTTGCATCAATATTTGGCAAAGAAGGACATCTTATTCGTTTGGACACTAAATCAATGGAATATGAGTACTTCCCATTTGATCCAAAAGGATACAAGCTTGTGCTGCTTGACACATTAGTTAAGCATGAACTTGCATCTTCGGCATACAACAAAAGACGCCAGTCTTGCGAAAACACAGCTGCAACAATTGCAAAACGTCACCCAGAGGTTAAATTCCTTCGCGATGCATCAATGGAGATGCTAAACGAGGTAAAGGATGAAATCTCAGAGGAGGATTACATGAGATCTGAATATGTAATTGAGGAAACTCAGCGTGTTAGAGACGTGAGTGATGCTCTTGAGCGTGGCGACTATGAAACAGTTGGTCAGAAGATGTATGAAACTCATCACGGTATGAGTAAGCTATACGAGGTGAGTTGCGAGGAGTTAGATTTCCTTAACGATGTAGCTAAAGAACATGGCGTTACCGGTTCAAGAGTAATGGGCGGCGGCTTTGGTGGATGTACCATCAACCTTGTGAAAGATGAGCTTTACGACTCATTTATAAAGGATGCTAAAGAACAATATAATGCTAAGTATGGCATTGAGCCAAAAGTGTATGACGTTGTAATAAGCGACGGTGCAAGAAAGCTTTAATTGAATATCCTTATATTAATAAGTCGGAAGTCTACAAAGCCAATTAGGCAATGTAGCTTCCGATTTTTTTTTCAATTCTTCAAATAATAATTTATAGTAGTTACAACCCTCACATTCTTAATATGTGGAGTGTTGGCATCTCTGTCTGTAATCGTAAACTGTCCTTGCGAAGCATTGCGTATTTTACCTAACTTACTACCCGAATCTAAAGCAAACTTCTCGGCAGCCTCTCTGGCATTTTTTGTTGCCTCTTCAATCATTTGTGGTTTAATACTATTCAAGCCTGTATATTCGTACGTCGTATTGTATCTATAATCACCTCCTGTTATAGCCACACCCTGACGTAGCAATTCTGTCTGCTCCGATATAAGTTTACGAATTTTATCTACATCTGACGAAGTTACAGTAATAACCGAGGTTGCGTTATATCTATTCTGAATTGCCTGATTTATATAACGCTCTGCTTCCAAATCAATAATTTCGGGGGGAGCAATACTTATCTCTTCCCTTGAAATACCATTGGAAAGAAGAAAATCTACTATTGTTTTGTTTTTGCTCTGTATATTTGTGTAAAGTATAGCCATATCATTGCCAATATCTTTGTACATTAATGGCCAAATAACTTTATCTGCCGTTACTTCCATTTCGGCAAGACCTTTCACCGTTACAACTCTATCGCGATCAGTGAATCTATTAATTCCGCTATTAAGTAAAAAACCAAGAACCACCAGTCCGGCAGCAAGAATTATAGATTCTAAAATCCAGTTTTTCATATTCTGCAAATTTAAAATATTATTAATCACAAATATAACTAAATATAATGATCGTGAATAAAATATCCACAATATTATTATTTAATTCAGTTACATGATTAACCCTGATCTTAATTATATCTTGCCTGACTCTCCTTTGTATATTCTATATACAATCCTCGTATCCTCCTCATATTTTATTAAGGATGATTAGGAGTTGGTTAGGAGTTGGTATGAACCAGCTATGGATTATGCTAATCATAAATATAAACAGGCCGATATAGAGAAATTCCAATAAAAACCCCGTGAGTGTATTGTTCTGTATTGTGTTTGGGTAGTTCTTAAACTGCTTTAAAGTTCTTGGAAATTAAAAACAATATGACACAGTTAACCATTTTAACTATACATAAATAAATAAACGAGATTTTTTTTCTATCTTTGTATCCTAATATCATAGGGTATCAAATCAAATTAATATTGCACTTACTTATGCAGAGAGTTATACCGGTGCGATTGGTCTTGGAAAACGGGATGGTTTTTAAGGGGCAATCATTTGGGGCCGAAAGGTCATCATCGGGAGAGGTTGTTTTCAGCACTGCAATGGCAGGCTACCCGGAAAGTTTAACAGACCCCTCCTTCAAAGGACAAATTTTATTACTAACATATCCAATAATCGGAAATTACGGAGTTCCTGCTAAAAGCGAGACAAACGGAGTTTCCGATTTTTTTGAATCTAATAGTATACATGCGTCAGGACTGATTGTACAAGATTACTCTAACCAGTTCTCACACTGGAATGCTGAAAGCAGTTTAGGCGATTGGCTAAAAGAGGAGAATGTGCCGGGCATTTATGGCATTGATACACGTAAGCTAACAAAGATTATTAGAGATAAGGGTTCTCTTTTGGGGAGGATTGAGGTTGGAGAAAATCCGGATTCTGTTGTAGTAAACAGATCAGACTTTTATAACCCCGAAGATTATAATCTTGTTGCCGAAGTGAGTTGCAGCAGTGTGATTGAGTATGGAGAGGGAGAGAGAAAAGTTGTACTGATAGATTGCGGAACAAAATTAAATATTATAAGAGAGTTGGTTAATCAGGGACTGAAGGTTGTGAGGGTTCCATGGGATTATGATTTCAACTCTATTGATTTTGACGGATTAGTTATATCAAACGGGCCGGGTAATCCCGATTATTGCGATGTGACGGTTGCGAATATTCGAGAGGCAATGAAAGGGAGCAAGCCAATTTTTGGAGTTTGCATGGGTAATCAGCTGCTTTCTAAAGCAGCAGGAGCATCTACATATAAACTTAAATATGGTCACCGAAGCCATAATCAGCCGGTGCAAAGGGTAGGGAGCAACAAGTGCTTTATAACTTCACAAAATCATGGATATGCTGTTAATGAAGAGTTGCTTGGTAGTGATTGGGAGTCTTGGTTTGTGAATATGAACGACGGAACAAACGAAGGCATTAGACACAAGTCGAAGCCCTTCAGCTCTGTACAGTTTCACCCCGAAGCAAAGGGCGGACCAACTGATACTCGTTTTTTCTTTGAGGAGTTTGCTAAATCAGTTTACGGTTATTAAATGTTAACTAATAACAACACAACAACATTCAGATAATGAACAAAAATATAAAGAAAGTACTTGTTTTAGGTTCAGGCGCACTGAAAATTGGTGAAGCGGGCGAGTTTGATTATTCCGGATCGCAGGCACTTAAAGCATTGCGCGAAGAGGAAATAGAAACAGTACTCATTAATCCTAATATTGCGACAGTACAAACATCAGAGGGTGTGGCCGATAAGATATACTTTTTACCGGTAACTCCATATTTTGTAGAAAAAGTGATAGCCAAAGAGCAACCAGATGGTGTTTTGCTTGCATTTGGTGGTCAGACTGCCCTAAATTGCGGAGTACAGCTTTATGAACAGGGTATTTTAGAAAAATATAATGTTGAGGTGCTTGGTACCCCCGTTAGGGCAATAATGGATACAGAAGACAGGGAACTGTTTGTTAAAAAGTTAGATGAGATAGATGTTAAGACAATTAGTAGTATAGCCGTAACCGATACCCAAAGCGCACTCAATGCTGCATCAGAGCTCGGATATCCGGTTATTGTGAGGGCTGCATATGCACTTGGCGGATTGGGTTCGGGGTTTTGCGATAATAGCAGTGAACTTAAGGATTTGGCCGAAAAGGCATTTAACTATTCGAGTCAGCTATTAATCGAAAAGTCTCTAAAGGGGTGGAAAGAGATTGAATATGAAGTTGTGAGGGACAGGTTTGATAACTGCATCACAGTGTGTAATATGGAGAATTTCGATCCGCTTGGTATTCACACAGGAGAGAGTATTGTTGTTGCGCCATCTCAAACATTAACAAATTCAGAGTATCATAAGCTGCGCGAACTTGCCATTAAGATAGTACGACATATTGGTATAGTGGGAGAGTGCAACGTTCAGTATGCCTTACACCCCGAATCGGAAGATTACAGGGTTATTGAGGTTAACGCCAGACTCAGCAGGTCTTCGGCACTGGCATCTAAGGCAACCGGCTATCCGCTTGCATTTGTAGCTGCTAAGCTGGGCTTGGGGTTCGGACTATTTGATCTGAAGAATTCAGTTACAAAAACAACAAGTGCATTTTTTGAGCCGGCACTCGATTATGTTGTGGTGAAGATTCCCAGATGGGATTTGGGCAAATTTGGTAGTGTTTCAAAGCAGATTGGCTCAAGTATGAAGTCTGTGGGAGAAATAATGTCTATAGGCAGAACTTTTGAGGAGGCAATACAAAAAGGGCTGCGCATGATTGGTGTGGGCATGCATGGTTTTGTTGAGAATAAAGAGCTTAAGGTTGAAGATATTAACAAAGAGCTGAGTGAACCTACCGATGAGCGTATTTTTGTGATTAGCAAAGCTTTCAGGCAGGGTTATAGTGTTGACCGGATTCATGATCTAACTAAGATAGACCGATGGTTTTTGTATAAGCTGAGAAATATTGTTGATACTGCAGAGGCACTTGAGTCGATTGATAATAAAGTAGTTGATGCACTATTGAAGGATTGTGGACTGAAAGCAGAGGTTGATGCAAGCGTGGTGAAATCGCTTATAAATAATAAAGAGGGACGCAATAATCTTCTTTTAAAAGAAAATAAGTTGAGCTTCTATAATATTTTGCTTCGTGCAAAGCAACAAGGCTTTTCAGATTTTCAGATTGCAAGGGCGTTGTATAAAGAGGATGCAGATGATGGTGATATGCTTTCAATTAGAGAGTTACGTAAGTCACTTGGCATAACACCTGTAGTGAAACAAATTGATACGCTTGCAGCTGAATATCCCGCTCACACAAATTATCTATATCTTACTTACAATGGTGATGAGAATGATGTTGAGTATCTTGGCGACCATCGTTCCGTTATTGTTTTAGGCTCAGGTGCGTACAGAATTGGATCTTCGGTGGAGTTCGACTGGTGCTCTGTGAATGCCCTAAACACTCTTCGCGCCGAGGGTTACAGGGCTGTAATGATAAATTATAATCCAGAGACAGTATCAACCGACTATGATATGTGCGACAGACTCTATTTTGATGAATTGTCGGACGAAAGAGTGCTTGATATTATAGAATTAGAAAATCCACATGGTGTAATATTATCGGTTGGAGGGCAGATACCCAATAACCTTGCTGTAAAGCTAAACAGTGCCGGTGTAAATATCTTAGGCACATCGGCTAAGGATATTGATAATGCCGAGGATAGGCATAAGTTCTCGTCGATGTTGGACAGAATGAACATCGATCAGCCAAAATGGAAAGAGCTTACAACGCTTGATGAAATTTATGGCTTTGTTGATGAGGTTGGTTTTCCCTTGCTTGTGAGACCTTCTTATGTGCTGTCGGGTGCCGCAATGAATGTTTGCTCTAACAATAGCGAGCTTGAGAGGTTCTTGACATTGGCAACAGAGGTGTCGAGCAAATATCCGGTTGTTGTGTCTGAGTTTATTGAAGATGCAAAAGAGATTGAGATGGATGCAGTTGCAAAAGATGGTGAGCTCATAGTTTATGCTATATCGGAGCATATTGAATTTGCGGGTGTGCACTCCGGAGATGCCACAATATTATTCCCGGCACAAAAGATATATGTGCAGACAGTAAGGCGAATAAAACAGATAACGAGAGAAATTGCAAAAGCATTAAACATAACCGGTCCGTTTAACATTCAGTTCCTGGCAAAAGACAATGACATTAAAGTTATTGAGTGTAACCTGAGAGCATCAAGATCGCTTCCATTTGTTTCTAAGGTGCTGAAAATAAACTTCATTGAGCTGGCAACTAAAGTGATGCTTAATATAGGTGTAGAGAAACCGGAGAAGTCGGCCTTTGATCTCGACTATGTAGGAATTAAAGCTCCACAATTTTCATTTACGCGATTACATAAAGCCGATCCGGTGCTGGGGGTTGATATGGCATCTACAGGCGAGGTGGGAGCTATTGGTGCCCATTTCGACGATGCACTGCTCACATCGATGCTTGCAGTGGGTTATAGGGTTCCTAAAAAAAATATAATGGTATCGTCGGGAGGAACAAAATCTAAAGTAGACTTGCTGGATGCATGCAGATTGTTGAGGAAAAACAATTTCAACCTATATGCAACCGGAGGGACTCAGAAATTTTTGGAAGAAAACGAAGTTGAGAGTACCTTTGTGGCATGGCCCGATGATATGGATGCTCCACTAAGAGTTGATGATATGATTGCAAATAAAGAGTTTGATCTTATCATAAATATACCCAAGAACTTAACTGAAAGAGAGCTTACAAATGGTTACAGAATTAGAAGAGGTGCTATTGATAATAATATTCCTCTTATTACAAATGCACGACTTGCAAGTGCTTTTATAAAAGCATTTTGTCGTATAACGCAAGATGATATTGAGATTAAGCATTGGGGAGAATTTCTATAATAATTAGAGGGGCACTAAAGATATAAGAGTGAAATAAGTGAACACAAAAGAGTGCTAAGAGTGGATCAAAAAAGAAGTAAGAGAAGTAGTAAAAGAATAGATACTGATAAAGAAAAAACTGAAAAATAATATATAAATGGATCAATCAATCAAAAAAGTTGTATTACTTGGCTCAGGTGCCCTAAAAATTGGACAAGCGGGAGAGTTTGACTATTCAGGTTCTCAAGCTCTTAAAGCGATGCGTGAAGAGGGTATAGAGACTGTACTTATTAATCCTAATATTGCAACAATTCAAACTTCAGAAGGGGTTGCAGATAAGGTTTACTTTCTACCTATTACTCCATATTTTGTGGAGAAAGTTATTGAAAAAGAAAAGCCTGACGGTATCTTACTCGCTTTTGGCGGACAAACAGCTCTGAATTGTGGTACTGAATTATACCAGAGCGGGGCGTTGGAAAAACATGGTGTGAGAGTTTTAGGTACTTCTGTTGACGTTATTATGATAACGGAAGACCGTGATCTGTTTGTAAAAAAACTTGATGAGATTGATGCCAAAACACCACTATCGCGTGCAGTTGATAGCATGGAAGATGCCCTTATTGCTGCTCATGAGATTGGTTTCCCAATTATGGTGAGATCGGCCTATGCTCTTGGTGGTCAGGGTTCGGGTATCTGCGATAATGAAGAGGAGTTTAAAGCTTTATGCAATAGCGCACTATCATTTTCTAATCAGATATTAGTTGAAGAGAGCCTTAAAGGGTGGAAAGAGATTGAATTTGAGGTTATAAGGGATAGTAAGGACCACTGTTTTACTGTTGTGCCAATGGAGAATTTCGATCCGCTTGGTATTCATACAGGCGAGAGTATTGTGGTTGCACCAATTATTACTCTATCTAAGGAGCAGATTGAATTGCTTGAAGATGTTGCCCGAAGGGTTGTGAGACATATAGGAATTGTGGGTGAGTGTAATATTCAGTATGCATTTAATGCAGAGACTAACGATTATAGAATTATTGAGATAAACGCACGTCTTAGCCGCTCTTCGGCTCTTGCTTCTAAAGCATCGGGCTATCCTCTTGCATTTGTTGCTACAAAGCTTGCTTTAGGTTATACCTTAGATCAGATTGGAGAGATGGGTACTCGCAACTCGGCTTAT